>NZ_JBSFGK010000001.1:69573-223648 GCF_053596495.1 Kitasatospora sp. NPDC001683 | reverse complement strand
CCCCGCCGGCCCGCGCCCAGCGGCACGCCCCCCCGCGCCGCCAGAAGTCGGCCGGGCCGACTTCTCGCGCAGCGTCGAACGTCAGTCCGAGTCCAGGCCGGGCTTCGCGCCCTCGGGCTTCGTGTGGAGCACCTCGCGGCCCTGCTCGGCGGCGCGGGCGATGGCCTCGGAGATGAAGTCGAGGAAGCGGGCGACGTTCTCCAGCCGGGCACCGGCCGGGGTGTCGGCACCGAGGATGCCGACGCCCTGGCGGGTGGTGCCGACGAGCTCGGCGGTGGCCCGGGCACTGACCATCATCGACCGGTACCAGATGTCGTCGTCCACGAAGTACCGCTCGCGGCGGCGCTCGTCGCGCTCCCGGCGAACCATGCCCTGACTCTCCAGGAACGCGATCGACTTGGAGACGGTCGCCGGGCTGACCTGGAGGCGCTCGACCAGTTCGGCGGCGGTGAGGCTGCCGTCGTCGGTGGTGTAGAGGCAGGTCAGCACCCGCGCCATCGTCCTGGGCATGCCCGACTGCATCATGACGGTGGTGAGCACCTCCTCGTACGCGCGCACCGCCTCCGCGTCACGGCCGTGGGGCTGCGGGGCGGCGGCGTTCGGGCCCTGGGCCTCGGGCTGCCGGCGGCGCTGGGCCCGCTGTCCGGTGGCGCGGTGGGCGAGGTCGGCGCGGTAGGCGGTGGGGCCGCCGTTGCGCATCACCTCGCGCGTGACGGTCGAGGTCGGCCGGTCGAGGCGCCGGGCGATCTCCGCGTAGGCGAGGCCGTCGGCCAGTCCCAGCGCGATCTGCTGGCGTTCCTGCTGGGTGAGCCTGCCTCCCGGCATCGCCGTCTCCTTCGCGCTCGTGGTCGGTCCCTCCGTAGCTTTCCATCATAAGAAAGCAGCACGACAGGATCGGGGTTGACCTTGACCCAAGGTCAACGCTCACGCTGAAGGGCATGAAGCCGAACGCGAACGCGAAGCAGAACACGAACGCCACCACCTCCGCCTGGACCGGCATGCTGCCGGTGGAGGACACCGCCCTCGCGGTCACCGACACCGGCGGGAACGGCCGCCCGGTGCTCTACCTCAACGGCTCGTACTGCACCCAGAAGGACTGGCGGCCCGTGATCGCCCAACTCGGCGACGGCTACCGCCACATCACCTTCGACGAGCGGGCCCGCGGCAAGTCCGGGAAGTCCGCCGACTACAGCTTCGAGGCCTGCCTGCGCGACATCGACGCCGTCCTCGCCGCCACCGGCGCCCGCAGCCCGATCATCGTCGGCTGGTCCTACGGCGCGGCCCTCGCCCTGCACTGGTCCACCCGCCACCCCGACCGCCTGGCCGGCGCAGTCATGGTCGACGGCGGCTACCCCTGGGACTACCTCGCCACCGTCGAAGGCGGCCGCGAGGCCGGCAAGGAACAGATCCGCAAGCTGTTCAAGCGGTTCGCCCCGCTGATGCCGCTGGTCCGCCCGCTCGGCATGGCCGCCCGGATGTCCGCCGCCGAGCACGCCGAGATCAACATCGAGCTCAACGAGATCGTCGCCGACAGCGCCCCCGCCTTCGACCTCGTCACCTTCCCGATGCGCTACCTGGTCGCCACCGGCGCCAGCCTCGGCGGCACCGACGAGGGCCTCACCGCGATGCGCGCCACCCTCGACCCGATCCTCGCCCGCAACCCCAACGTCCGGGTCAGCGCCACCGTCCCCAGCAAGCACACCACCATCGTCCGCAAGGACTTCCGCGCCATCGCCACCGCCGTCCGAGAGGTTGCCGATCTCCGTCCCCGACTGGTCAACTGACGCCATGACGGACGGAGTAACGATCAGCCAGGCCGCGGCCTTCGCCGGCGTCACGGTGAAGACCATCGGGCACTACCACAAGAACGGCCTGGTCGAGGAGCCCGCGCGCGACCACTCCGGCTACCGCCGCTACGGCAGCCCCGAACTGCTGCGGCTGGTCCAAGTGCGGACCCTGGCCGGGGCGGGCGTGCCGCTCGCCGAGATCGGCCCCATCCTCGACGCCGACCCCGAGGGCTTCGCCGCCGCCCTCGTCGACGTCGAGGAGAACCTCACCGGCAAGATCGACGAACTGATCGCCCGGCGCGAGACCCTGCGCCAACTCGCCACCGGGGACCGGGTCCTGCTCCCCGCCCGGGCCTGCGCCCTGCTCGACCGGATGCCCGGGCTCGGCTTCGGCCCGGACGACGTGAAGACCGCGCACGAGGGCCTGGTCCTGGTCCGGGCCCTGATGCCGGAGGGCTTCGACGAGTACCTCACCCAGATCGAACACAGCCTGGAGGACCCCCGGCACGTCGCCATGATCAAACTCACCTGGAGCGCCGGGAAGTGGGACCGGGACGACCCCAGGATCGAGGAACTCGCCGAGGAGGTCGCCAACCACTTCATCGCCGACCCCTCCCTGCTGCCCACCCTCGGCGGCCTCCGGACCCGCGAGGACGGCGACGCCCGCCACGACCTCCTCACCCACCACGGCGAGGACGACCGCCCCGGCTGGACCCGCCTGACCGCGCTGATCGAACAGAAGCTGCGCGCCGCGGGCGTCGACGTCCCGTAGACCCCGGATCCGCTACTCGGCGGCGGTGAGCAACTTGCGGACGTGATCCGCTGCTTCGGCCAGCGGGACGGACTCCGTCTCGCCGGTGGCCCGGGCCGTGACCTCCACCAGGCCGTCGGCCAGCCCGCGGGCGCCGACCGTGATGCGGTACGGGATGCCGATCAGCTCGACGTCGCGGAACTTCACGCCGGGCCGCTCGTCCCGGTCGTCCAGCAGCACGTCGATCCGCTCGCGCCGCAACTGCCCGTACAGGGTCTCGGCGGCCGCGCGCACCTGCTCGTCCTTCGTCCCGAGGACGACGACGGCCACCTCGAAGGGGGCGACCGCGAGCGGCCAGACGATGCCCTTGTCGTCGTGGTGGGTCTCCACGACGGCGGCCAGCGCCCGCTCCACGCCGATCCCGTAGCTGCCCATGATCGGCACGGTCCGCTCGCCGTCCGCGCCGGCCACCGCGACGCCGAGGGCCTCGGTGTACTTACGGCCCAGCTTGAAGATGTGGCCCACCTCGATGGTGACCGCCACGTCCAGCGGCGCGCCGCAGTCGGGGCAGGGCTCCCCGGCGGTGACCTCCCGAAGGTCCGCCCACCGCCGCACCGCGATGTCCCGCTCCACGGACACCCCGCGCAGGTGCACCCCGTCCGTGTTGGCGCCGGTGGTCATGTCGGTGCGGCCGCGCAGCGCCTCGTCCGCGAGGACGGGCAGTTCCTCGGCGACGCCGACCGCGCCCAGGCTTCCGGGGGAGGCGCCGAGCGCCGCCTCGATCTCCTCGGCGGTGGCCGGGCGGACGGCGGTGGCGGCGAGGGTGTCGACGAGCTTCTGCTCGACCAGGCTGTGGTCGCCACGGACCAGGACCAGGGTCAGCCGGCCGTCGACCACGTACACCAGCGTCTTGATCTGCCGCTCGGCCGGCACGTCGTACCGCCGGGCCAGCTCCTCGATGGTGCGCGCGTCCGGAGTGTCGAACCGCTCGGGGGCGTCGAGTCCGGGGCCGTCCACCACGGCGGGCAGCGCGGACATCGCCTTCTCGGTGTTCGCGGCGTAGCCGCAGCCGGGGCAGCGGACCACCAGGTCCTCGCCGGCCGCCGAGGCGGCCATGAACTCCACCGACTCGCTGCCGCCCATCGTGCCGCTGGACGCCTGAACGGCCAGGACGGGCAGTCCGAGGCGGGCGAAGATCCGCTGGTAGGCGGCCTTGTGCAGCTGGAAGGACCGGTCGAGGCCGGCCTCGTCCAGGTCGAAGCTGTACGAGTCCTTCATGGTGAACTCGCGCACCCGCAGCAGCCCGCTCTTGGGGCGGGGCTCGTCCCGGAACTTGGTCTGGAACTGGAACCACATCTGCGGCAGGTCGCGGTACGACCGCAGCTCCTGCGACAGCACGGTGAAGATCTCCTCGTGCGTCACCCCGAGCGCCAGGTCCGCGCCCTTGCGGTCCTTGAGCCGGAACATCTCCTCGCCGATGGACTCCCACCGGCCGCTGCGCTGCCAGATCTCCGCGGGGTGCATGGTGGGCAGCACGAACTCCTGGGAGCCGATCGCCGTCATCTCCTCGCGGACGATGTCCATGATCTTGGCGCGCACCCGTACGGCCAGCGGCAGCAGCGAGTAGTGCCCGGCCATCAGCTGCCGGACGAACCCCCCTCGCACCAGCAGCCGGTGGCTCACCGCGTCCGCGTCGGCCGGGTCCTCCCGGAGGGTGGGTACGTACAGCTGGGACCAACGCATGGGCCGGACACCGTCCTCTCGGCGAAGCTGCTGACAGGGATCCGGAGTCTAGTGGCGACGCCCGAGGCCGGTCGCCCCGTTTTGGGCGGGGTGACGAGCCCATGAACGACCCGGCCGGCCTCCCCTGCTTCAGGCCTGCTCGGGGAAGGCTGTGGTCAGCGGGGCCCGGCGGGTGAGCACGGCGACGCCCACCAGGGCGAGGGCCGAGAGCCCCTGGAGGACGGCGTACCAGGCGGGGCACAGGCCCGGGATCAGGTCGACGCCGACGATCGCGATCGGCGCGATGGTCGAGAGCGTGCGAACACGGTCGAAGGACCGGTAGGAGCCGTTGGCGGCGCGGGTGATCATGCGGTGGATCACCGGGGCGACCGCGAGCAGGATCACGGCGCGGATCCACAGGAAGGCCGTCGTCCCGTGGCCCGTGAACGCCATCACGGCGACCGTCCCCAGCACGATCGCACTGACGGCGCCGAAGAGCGTGACGTACTTCTTCACCGTGCTGAAGGCCCCACCGAGGTCCGCGCTCGTTTCCATGGTCTCTGTCTCCTCCGTTGTCGTTGTGCCAACGACGCTACGGGGCAGCCGACTTGCCGAGTACGGGTCTGGCCGTACAGCGGGGGTGGGTCCAGACCCACTCCTCAGGAGCAGTCGGAGCGGTACGCGAACGGCCGGTCCGGGCAGTCGGGGCATTCGAACAGGTAGATGCCACCCATGTCGCCGAGCATCAGACCGTGCGGGCACTGGATCCGCGTCCGTTCCTCGTACGGGAGGTCCCAGATCTCGCCCTCCGCCGGAGTGTCCTCGACGGCCAGCCAGGTGCGCCAGCTCGCTCCGTCGAACTCGGCGCTGTTGACGATCAGCAGGTGTTGCATGGTGCGGTCGCAGCTCGGGCAGGTGGGCCAGTCCGGGTCCTGCGTCCAGGTCGGGTAGCCGCCGACCTTGATCCCGTCGGACACCGACAGGTGGGCCTCGTACGACCAGCCGGTCTCCTCCTCGACCTCCTCGAACCTGGCTTCGAGCGCGTCGTACACGCCCTCCGGGAGGTCCCAGCTCGGGTAGTCGACCACCCGCTCCGGGTGCAGGACGCACGGATTCGGCAGATAGTCGCCCTTCACGCCCTCCGGCCGGGCCGGCGCCGCTGCTTCGAGATCGCTCCGGGAACTGTCCCACCGGTACACCTCGGGCCGCGGCACGTAGCCGGGCTCGTGATCGAACGGGCACCACAACACCTGCAACAGGTCGGTGCCGTCCGGGAATTCGAGCCCGGGCACGTCGGCGGCGAACAGCTGCAGAACGGGTACGAGGGGGAACGGCCCCTCGGCCCCCTTCGGTGGCGAATACGACGTCCGCGGATGCCCGTCCGCACAGTGCGGCCACGGCTCCGAGCGCGGCCAGAGCACCGGCCCACCCATCGAACTGTCCCGGACACCCGGGTCGCCGAGCCTCGGATGCAACCGGGTCGCAGGTTCCCGAAAGGCGGCCACCTCGGGAAACACCGCCTCGACGTCGAGCGGACGCGGCGGAGACGTGCGAGCCATCGAACGGCCTATCTGCGGGAGGAGACGAAGATCCACCCGTGTCTACCGGTGGCCTCTCGCGAGGCGCAAGGGGCCACCGGCCGCCGTCAGAGGTCCCAGCGGAACGACGTGCCGTCCGGGGCCGTGTAGCCCACGACCTGGCGGCCGTCCGGGTCGGCTTCGATGGTGAACCACTCACGGCGGGGGCGGTTCTGGTCGAGCCAGCTGCGGTGGGCGGCCTCGACAGCCTCCCAGGAGTCCCGGGGGCCGTGATGGAGGCCAGCCCAGAAGGAGAACCCCGGATCGTCCAGGACGCGGTCGCCTCCGTGGCCTCCGCCCTCGCAGCGGCCATGTACTCGGCTTTGACCTCGTCGGAGACGCCTATGGCCGTGAGGATGCGTTCCACATCCACGACGGTCGGCGCCACCTCGCCCGTCTCGATCTTGCTCAACTTGCTCGGAGGCATGACAGCGCCGCGGGCCACGGCCTTGGCTTCCTTGCCAGAAGCCTGCCGAAGTTCCCGTAGCGCTGTCCCGAGCTGTGTTCTGTTCACTCGCCGTGCTCGGCCCACCAGTCCGCGAAGGGGACGGCGTTCGCCATCGCGATGTCACGGTAGGACTTGAATTCGGCGGTCCGGCTGTTGTCGGTGTGGAAGTCGGATCCGAGGTACTTCCCGTTGCCGTCGTAGCTCATCTCGGCAGCGGTCGCGTCATCGAAGAGCCAGAAGTCCGGCGCCTCGGGAACGGGGTTGGCCTGGTCCGTGGTGTCGAGGATGAAGAACTCCTCGCCGGCCGCCATGTTCCGTTGGTACCCCCAGCCGAGCTCGAACCGGAGGTAGTCCGTGAGCGGGCGCGAGAGGATGTGCACCCGGTACATGCGCTTGTCGGCTCGGGTGGCATCTCCCACGGTCGTGACCCAGCCGGAGGCCTTGAAGTCTTCCGGCTGCTCCTCGCCTGCGAGGAAGGCCTGATAGGCGTCCACTCCGCCGGACTGGCTGTAGTCGTCCAGCGTCTCCAGCCGGAACGCCTCCCGCTCGAACTCCGAAAACCAGTCTCCAAGGGTCCTAGATGAGGTTGTCACGGATGGCCTTTCGGATGAGTTCAACGGGAATCTCGACCAGCATCTCGTGGGCCGGGAGCTGAAGGCCGTGCTCGGTCAGGTCTCGCCTTGGACAGCGAGCGTGCCCCGATCCGTCAGGTAGAGAGTCGGGCATTCACCCTCGTCACAGGAACCCACAAGCCGTGTCGGCTTCACGATGTCTCCTCGCTCGCCCGGTCTCCCGACGATGCTCCCGAGTCCAACAAGCCGAGGCAAGAGGCAAACATTTCCGGTACTGGAACCCGTCCAACTTCGAACGCCCAACCGATAGTTCGGCGGCAATCTCGCTCCTTGCTCCGGTGGCCCCTTGCGTCTCGCAAGGGGCCACCGGAGCAAAGCGGGTTGGCACAGGAAGTCGGCTGGGCCGACTTCCTGTGCAGCGCCGGCCCCGCAGGTGGGCGCTGGACCGCCCTACCGGTCGTCGCCGGCGCCGTGGCGGGTGTCCAGGCAGAGCGCCCACACGTCGGTGTAGGTGGCCGGTGGGCGAGCCACCCACGTGGACGGAAGCCGTCCAGGAGCCGGGCTCGGCGGAGCCGTTGGTGGCCGGAGTGCCGAAAGGGACGAGTTCACGAGAAGGGCAGCGACAGAAGGACGACTCAGGAGGCGGACGGCTCGATCTCCCCCGCGAAGACGATGACCTGGTCGATGAGGCTCCCCCGCAGATGGACGACGTCCGTCCCCGCCAGGCGGGGGCCCCCATCCGGCGTGGTGAAGACCCACCGGTACCGGGCCCACTCGCCAGGCACGTCCACCGCCGAGCAGCGCGCCATCGTGCCGGTCCCCGCCGGGTGGCGCCGGATGTCCAGCACGAACCGCTCGACCGCCGCGGTTCCTTCGCTGCGACCCAACGGCCCCCAGAAGACCACGTCTGAGGTCAGGGCCTGGGAGAGCAGGGCAGTCACATAGCTGTCGTCCGGGGCGTTGAACGCGGAGATGAACGTGTCGATCGCGGAGCGTGCCGTCTCTTCCTGCATCCCCCAGTAATACCAGCGGTTGCGCGTGCGCGCGTCCCGCGAGCCGCTTTCCGATCACGGTGGACCGTCCCGGTCACAGTGCTAGGCGTTGGTGATCAGGTGGTCGAACTCGCCTGCCTTGGCGCCCTGGAGGAACTTGGCGAACTTGAGGCGGGCGGTGCGGACGACGATGTCCGCGTCGTCGGACTCACGTACTTCGAGCGAACCGCCGATGGGAGTAGCGGGACTTCTGCCATGCGGAGCTGGTCATAAGAGCCAGGCTAGCTACCGGCGGCCCCTTGCGGGAAGCAAGAGGCCGCCGAAACGATTCGCTCAGATGTTAGTGATCAGGTGGTCGAACTCGCCTGCCTTGGCGCCCTGGAGGAACTTGGCGAACTTGGGGGTCGTAATGCGGACGATGACATCGCCCTCGTCGGACTCACGGAGTTCGATCACCCCATCGACGGCCTGCACCTCCACACAGTCAGCATTCGAACCGGAGTAACTTGACTTCTGCCAGGTAGAGTTACGCATATTTGCTTTCCATGTCCTTCTTGATGGATCGGATAAACTCTCGGGACTCCTGCTCGGACAGAGCAGCTGAGCCGATCCGGGTGATCAGTGACCGAAATCGGGCCGTGTTGGCCGGTGCGTCGAAGATCAGATTGCCAACCCCTGAGTCCGCCTGGACCGTGTCGAGCTCCTGAACTGGCCCTTCGAAGTAGGTGAAGTTCTCGTTTGGGAGCGGGATCGTATCGGCGTCGAACAGGACAACTCGAATTGAGATGTTGGGTTGCTCGGAGGCATCGACGAGGGCACCCAGCTGCTCGGCGTGAATCTTGGCTCCACCGAACTGCATGCGCAGCGCCGCTTCATGGATGTATGCGGTGAACGGGGTCGCTTCAGATCGAATGATGTGCTGACGCCGCAAGCGAAAGGATGCCCTCAGGTCGACCTCGTGGCCCGGAAGTGGCGGGTAGGAACGCGCAAAGACGGCTGACGCGTAGCCGTTCGTCTGAAGCAGCCCATGAATGAAGGCCATGGTGTAGGCCGAGAGTCCCCGTGCGTGACGCTCGATCTCGGCGACTTCCAGGAAGTCCTGCGATAGGCGGCCGCGGTATTCCTCCCACCAACCGCCCTTGTCCCGGTCGGTGATGATCTCCGCCAGCGCTTCGATCAGGGGCTCGTTGACACACATGCACAGCGCGGCGATCGTCCGCAGGCGTTCGACGCTGATGCCGGTCTTGCCGCTCTCCATCTGGGTCACGTGGGCAGGGTTGATGCCCAGCGCGCGGGCGAGTTGGCTGCCGCCGAGCCCCGCCTGCTCCCGCATTCTGCGCAGCTCGGCGCCCAGACGCAGTTGACGGAGGGTCGGGTTCGATCGAAGCGCCATGACGTCCTCTCTGCAGGTCGTGGGACCAGTCTGCCTCAGAGCGGCAGCCACGTTAGAGGGAACTTCGCGCGGAGCACCACAAATCTGTGGCGGTCCGCGTTATCGTCATTCACAGGTCGATCCGACGGATCGTCAGCAATGCCTTCGTTCTGGGCAGTAGGCGCCTGCTGCCCTCGTGCCGAAGAGCAACCATCACCCGGCCTGGCTCACGGCTTCCCCTCTCCCACACCACAGCCTCACGGAGGTTCCCGTGTGCATCCGTAACACCCCCTCCCTCGCCCTCTCCCGGCAGGCCCTGCGGGACGCCATGACCCGCAACGGCGGCTGGGACACCGAGACCATCTTCAACGCCGAACTCGCCCTCATCGAGCTCATCGTCAACGCCTGGCACCACGCCGGCACCCCCGCGCCGATCGTCTGGTTCTCCATCCTCGACCAGACCCTCCGGGTCACCGTCTCCGACGAGAGCGACGCCCTCCCCCAGCCCCGCACCCCCTCCGGCCTCGCCGAGACCGGTCGCGGCCTCCAGCTCGTCGAGGGCCTCACCGACGGCTGGGGCGTCGACCCGCAGGAACGCGGCAAGACCACCTGGTACGAGCTGGACTCCGACTCGTGACCCACGCCCCCATCGCGCCCGACGACCCCCGCATGCGCGACTACACCGAGCCCCAACTCACCACCCTCCTCGGCGAACTGCACCGGCGCGGCCTGCCCCACGGCCTCCTCTGGGGCTCCGCCGCGCCCGGCGAGACGACCCTCGACGGCCGCATCCTGATCGACTTCGGCAACGCGCCCGTCAGCACTCTGCTCAACCTCCTCCACCTCCTCCGCGACCTGGAGAGGGACGAGCCGTGGCACCGGTGAACTTCTTCTTCGGCGCCGTCCTGGTCGCCCTGCTCGCCCTCGCGATCACCACCGTCGCCCTCGGCGTCATCGCGACCCTCAGGATGCGACGCCCCGACGACGGCGACTGAAATACGCGAAGACCCCCGCCTGGGAAGGCGAGGGCCTCGCGGGTGTCCGACGGCTCCGGGTCAGCCGCCGGACGGGTTTCGGCTTCCACCGAAGCCGCCGCCGAAACCACCGGCAGCAGCCCCCTCAACGAGCTGGCTGGCGTTGTACCCGCCACTGGCATCGGGCGTCCCGACGACGGTCACGCTCTGGCCGGGCTGGAGGTCCGCGACCTTGCCCTCCTTGTTGAGCTGGACCTTGGTCGAATCGCCCGTCGTCACCTTGATCGTGTTGCCGTTGGCGTCGGTCAGATAGACGGTGTTCCCGTCGACGGCCTTGACCGTGCCGCGCGTAAAGCCACCCTGACCCTGACCACCTCGGCGCCCAGCACCCTGGCCGCCGTACCCACCCGCCGCAGCAGCAGCCGCAGCCCGAGGGGAGGACTTGCCACTCGAAGTCCCCTGCTCCTGCTGGTACCAGACCCCGCCCGCGAACGCCCCCGTGGCGATCACACCGCCCGCGAGGACCAGCGTCAGCCACGGCAGCTTCCGCCTCGGCGGAGCCGCCAGCTCCGCGCTCACGTCGCGCGCGTCCGGCGGGGTGGCCAGCAGGGCGACCTGTTCGTCGTGGTCCATCGAAGAAGTGCTCCTACTCGTGCCGGAGGGCGTCGATCGGCCGCAGTGAGGCGGCCCGGTTGGCGGGGTAGCTGCCGAAGAACAGTCCGATGGCGACGGCGATGCCGAAGGCACCCAGCACGGACTCCGGGATCACCACCGGTTTGATGCCGACGATGCTGAAGTGCGAGCCGACGATCCCCGCCGCCACGCCCAACCCCGCGCCGATCACCGACAGCAGCGTCGACTCGGTCAGGAACTGCCCCAGAATGACGGCCCGGGGCGCCCCGAGCGCCTTGCGGATGCCGATCTCCCGCGTCCGTTCCGTCACCGTCACCAGCATGATGTTGGTGATCCCGATCCCGCCGACCAGCAGCGAGATCGCCGCGACCGCGCCCAGCAGCACGGTGAAGGTCTTCGTCGTGCTCTCCCTCGCCGTGAGCAGCGAAGCCTGGTTGGTGATCCGGAAGTCGGCCTTCGTCGGGTCGGCGATCGCATGGGTTCCGAGCAGCACCCGGGTGATCTCCGCCTGCGCCGCCGTCGTGGTCTCGGCGGAGGACGCCTGCACCAGGATCTGGTTGACCGCCCCGAAGCCCGTGAAGGCGTTCTGCACGGTCGGCAGCGGTGCGATCACCACATCATCCGGATCGGTGAACCCGCTGCCGCCCTTGGCCTGCAGCACACCAACCACCGTGAACGGCGTCCCACCGAGCACGATCTTCTTCCCGACCGGGTCCTCGACGTCGAACAGCTGCTTCGCCGTCGTCGCCCCGAGCACCGCGACCTTGCGCGAACCGAGCACGTCGTCGTCCGTGAAGTACTCGCCGTGCGCGACCTTCTGGTTGGCGGTCTCGAAGTACGCGGGGTACGTACCCACCACCGAGCCCGGGCTGTACGAGACGTTCCCGTACAGCGCCGTCGCGCTGGTCGTCACCACCGGTGCGACCGACTTGATCGCCGAGGAGTCCGCGTCGCTCGCCAGCGCCTTGGCGTCGGCGACCGTCAGCTTCTTCACCGAGGACGTGGCCCGCGAGCCGCCGAATGCCGAACCGGCGCTGACCGTCAGCGAGTTGGTACCCAGCGAGGTGATCGAGTCCTTCACCGCCACCGACGAGCCGTTGCCCACCGCGAGCAGCAGGATCACCGAGGCCACGCCGATCAGCACCCCCAGCATGGTGAGCGCCGAGCGCACCTTGTTGGCGGCCAGCCCGCCCACCGCGAAGCGGAGCGTCTGCCAGAGGATCATGCCGGGACCCCCAACAGTGCGGGCGGCAGTCCGTCCGAGGCCGCCTGCCTGACATCACTCACGATCTGCCCGTCGACCAGCCGCAGCACCCGCTTGGCGTGCCGCGCGACCTCGTCCTCGTGGGTGATCAGCACGACTGTGCGGCCAGTGGCGTTGAGCCCGTCGATCAGGGCCAGCACCTCCTCGGTCGAGCGGCTGTCCAGGTTCCCCGTCGGCTCGTCCGCGAGCAGCATGGCCGGCGCCGTGACCAGCGCCCGGGCCACCGCCACGCGCTGCTGCTGGCCGCCCGACAGCTGGTTGGGCTTGTGCCCCGCCCGCTCACCCAGCCCCACCAGCGACAGCGCGGCCATCGCCCGCCGCCGGCGCTCCGCCGCCCGGACGCCCGCGTAGGCGAGCGGCAGCTCGACCTGGGCGAGGGCGGTGGTGCGGGGGACCAGGTTGAAGGACTGGAAGACGAAGCCGATCTTGCGGTTGCGGACGAGCGCGAGCTGCTGCTCGTCCAGGTGGCCGACGTCGATGCCGTCCAGCAGGTAGCGGCCGGAGGTCGGGACGTCGAGGCAGCCGAGGATGTTCATCAGGGTGGACTTGCCGGAGCCCGAACTGCCCATCACGGCAACGTAGTCGCCCTGCTCGATGTCCAGGTCGACGCCCGCCGGCTCGCCGGTCCCCGGCTGGGAGGGGCCGCGCAGGGCGTGCACGGTGGCGTCGCCGTGCCCGTACGACTTGGTGAGCCGGCGGATCCGGATCACCGGCACGGGGTGTGCGGGGACGCGGTTGTCGATGACGTGCTGCATGCTCAGCCCTTACCGCCCCGGCCGCCGCCACCGGTACCGCCACCGCCGCCACCGGTACCGCCCGGGATGCCGACGGCACCACCGTTACGGCCACCACCGCCGCCGCCAAGGCCTGGGAAGGAGGCGTTCGGGAAGCCGTTGTTGCCGCTGGTGGTGGGCAGTTCGACCTTGTCGCCCTCCTTCAGCCCGGAGACCACCTGCACGGTGCTGTCGCCCTCGACGCCCACGCCGACGTCGACCCGCTCGGTGCTGCCGTCCTGGTGCGCCACGGTCGCGGTCCGCGAGGAACCGGTGCCGGACAGCGCCGAGGTCGGCAGCGACAGCGCGTTGTCCGCCTCGCCGGTGATCACCTGGACGGTCGCGCTGAGGCCGGTGCGCAGCGTGCTGGTGTCCCCGCTGAGCTGCAGCGTGGCCGCGTACTGGACGGCGGACGAACCGGCCGCGCCGCTCCCGCTACTCGACGGCAGCGAACTGACCGACAGGACGGTCGCGTTGAGCTTGGTGTCGGACTGGGCGTTCAGGGTGACGGTGGCCGCTTCGCCCTTCTTCAGCTTGAGCGAGTCCAGCTCGGAGAAGTTGGCGGTGACCTGCATCCCGGTCGGGTTGGTGAGCACGATGAAGCCGCTCGGCGTGCTCGAACCCGCGCCCGTACCCGTGGACTTCGAAGACGCGGACGCGCCCGAGGACGAGACGGCCCCCACGGTGTCCCCGACCTTCGCCGAGACCGAGGCGACCGTCCCGTCCACCGAGGCCGTGAGCGTCGTACCGGCCAGCGCGGCCTGGGCGTTGGAGAGCGTGGTCTGCGCGGTGGCGACCTGCTGCTGGGCCTGGGCGACGGCCGCGTCGTCGACCTTGGTGGTGGTGATGGTGGTGGTCTGCGGGGCGGGCGTACTGCTCCCGCCCGCCCCGCGACCTCCGCCGCCACCGGCTCCGACAGTGGCGCCGGGCAGCGGCTCGGTGGTGGTCGTGGTGACGCCGGCCTGCGCCTTGGCGAGGTTGGCGTTCGCCGTGGTGAGGGCCGCCCGGGCGGCGTCCACCTGCTGCTGGGCCGCCGTGGTGTCGACGGTCGCCAGGACCTGCCCCTTCCTGACGACGTCCCCCACCGCGACCTTGACGGCGGTGAGCCGCCCGCCGGTGGTGAAGTCCTGGGCGGCGTCGGTCGGCGAGACCAGGGTGCCGGTTCCGGACACGGTGGCCAGGACCGTCCCCTTGGCGACGGTCGCGGTACGGGCGACCGGCTTGGCGGCCGCCGTGCCGCCGCTGCCGTTGACGGTGGCGTACACCAGGGCGGCACCGCCCAGGAGAGCCACGCCGAGCGCGGAGTTGACGAGGACGGCACCTCGCCGCCGTGGGAGCACCTTCATGGCGGACAGCTTCGCCGGGCGCTCTTGCGGCCCCCTGGGCACGGGCTGGGAGAAGACTGATCGGCCGGATCCGGGCATTCCGCCCGAACCACCCGCGCCGCGCGGACGCCTTGGTCGGTGCGTGGCCAGCCGTTGGCCGAACTCCCAGCGCCCTCCCAGCGACCCCCAGCCATCCGGGAGCACCCGGAGGACGCCCCGGAAACGGCGACGGAGCGGGAAGTCGGCCGGACCGACTTCCCGCTCCGCGCGCCGGCGTCCGGACGGTTACGAGGCGGGCTTGTTGAGGCCCACCTGGGTGATGCTGGTGATCTTGCCGGAGGCGTCCAGCACCACGTCGACGGTGTTGCGGTCGAAGCAGGGGTCGGTGTCGGCGGCGGAGGTGTGGTTGAGGCAGAAGTCGCTGTGCGCCGCGAACTGCGCGAGCGTGACCTGGTGGGTGCCGTAGTTGAGGTCGGCCAGCTTGGCGGTGGCGCCGGCGGCGAAGGTGTAGGACTTCTCCCCGCCCGCGTCGATCCAGCCGCCCTCGGGCTTGCCGCAGAGGTACTTGGTCTCCTTGGCGTAGACCGTGGTCGCGGTGGCCGTCTTGGAGAGGTTCAGCATCTTGTGCCCGGCCGGGACCGCCGGGGCCTTGCAGTTCGGGTCGTTCGCGGGCGCGCCGGTCGCGCCGCCGGTCGGCGCGTTGGCCGGCGCGGTGGTCGCACCGCCGGTCGGCACGTTGGTCGGGGCGACGGCGACCGTCGGGGCGGCGCCGGTCGGCGCGGGCGACGGGTCGTTGTCCGGGCCACAGGCGGACAGGGCGAGCGCACCGGCAGCGGCGGCGACGATCAGGAGGGCACGGCGAGGGGACATGGTCGATCCTTGGGGGACTGGTCGGACGGGAGCGGGGACGGGACCGAGGGTCACGGGGCGTCGTTGTAGAGCTCGGTGATCGCCGTGATCTTGCCGGAGGCGTCCAGCACGATGTCGTAGTCCGTGCCTTCGTCGCAGTTCGAGGCCGGGTCATTGATGTGGTTCACGCAGTGGGTGCTGTGGTCGACGAGCCGCTCCAGCGTGATCGACTTCTGGCCGTCGATCGTGGTGAGCGTCGCCTTCGCACCGGGCGCGAAGGTGTAGGTCTTGTCCTCCCCCACGGGCCACCAGCCCTGGTCGGGCATGTGGCAGGTGTACTCGCCGTCCTTGGCGACGACCGTGGTCGTCGTGGTGGGCTTGCTGAGCACGATCACCTTGTGTCCGGCGGGGATCGGCTTCATCTCCCCGGGCTTGCAGTCCGCCCCGGCCTGACCGGGGTTCGGGGCGCCGGACGGCTTCGCGGTCTTGGTGGGCTTGGGCTTGGCGGTGCCCGACCCGGTCGGCGCGGCTGTGGGCACCGAGGCCGCGGTCGCGGACGCCGTCGGCGCGGCCTTGGTCGCGGTCGGGTCCGGCGTCGGGTCGTTGCCCGGACCGCAGGCGGACAGGGTGAGCGCGACGGCGGCGGCCGCGACGGCCAGGAGTGCGGTGCGAGAGTTCAAGGTGGTTCCCCCGTGAGACGGGCAGTCGGGCGACTGCCTGCTGACGGTCGAACAGACTAGCGACCGGAGCGCGGGGGAGACACCTGGATGATCTTCTGATGCCGGATCAGCACGAAGTCGGGACACAACGCCGCAGGGGCGCACCGCACACGCGGCACGCCCCTGCGGAACGGCGAACGCCTCAGAGCGCCTTGCGGAAGGCCTCCGCCACCGCCAGGAAGATCGAGTTGCCCTCGGTCTCGCCGATCGACACCCGCACGCCCTCCGGGAACGGCCGGACGATCACCCCGGCCGCGGCGCAGGCCGCGGCGAAGTCCGCCGAGCGCTCGCCGAGCCCGAGCCAGACGAAGTTGGCCTGCGAATCCGGGATCTCCCAGCCCTGGGCGCGCAGCCCGGCGACCACCCGGTCGCGCTCCTCGACCAGCGCCTCGACCCGCACCAGCAGCGCCTCCTCCGAACGCAGCGAGGCGACGGCGGCGGCCTGGGCGATCTGGCTGACGCCGAACGGGACGGCGGTCTTGCGCAGCGCGTTCGCCACCGGCTCGTGGGCGATGGCGAAGCCGACCCGCAGGCCGGCCAGGCCGTACGCCTTGGAGAAGGTGCGCAGCACGCAGACGTTGGGGCGGTCGCGGTAGAGGTCGATGCCGTTGGGCACCTCGGGGTCGCGGATGAACTCGATGTAGGCCTCGTCGACGACCACCAGGACGTCGCCGGGGACGGCGTCGAGGAAGCGCTCCAGCTCGGCGCGGTGGATCACGTTGCCGGTGGGGTTGTTGGGGTTGCAGACGAAGATCAGCCGGGTGTTCGGGGTGACTGCGGCGAGCATCGCGTCGAGGTCGTGGTCGCCGTTGTCCTTGAGCGGGACCGGGACGGGCGTGGCGCCGGCGATCTGGGTGATGATCGGGTAGGCCTCGAAGGAGCGCCAGGCGAAGATCACCTCCTCGCCGGGCCCGGCCGTGGCGAGCACCAGCGACTGGGCGACGCCGACCGAGCCGGTGCCGAGGGCGATGTGCTCGGTGGGGACGCCGAAGCGCTCGGCCAGGACGGCGGTCAGCTCGCCGGCGCCCATGTCGGGGTAGCGGTTGAACGAGCCGGCCGCCGCGACCGCCGCCTCCAGGACGCCGGGCAGCGGGTTGTTCGGGTTCTCGTTCGAGGACAGCTTGTAGGCGTCGGCACCGGCCGGCTTGCCGGGCTTGTAGGTGGGGATGCCGTCCAGGCTCGGGCGCAGGCGCGGGCCCTGCGCTGAGGTACCACTGCTCACGGTCGTACTCCTTCGTGTTCTCTGCCGGTCCGCCCGCCCTCGCACGGTCGGGATCGCCACCGTGCTGCGGTACCTGGCCACGCCCCTGGGATTCTCGGAACGCGCCCGGACCACCCCGGTCGGGTGCCCTGCACGATACCGACCGCCCTCACCCGTAGGAGTGAGATGCCCGGACGGGTTACAGGCGCAGTTCAGCCATTCTGCCCGGTTCCTTTGGCACATGTCAGAGGTAAGAGGCCTGGTTTCGGGAGGGGATCGAAGGGGCGCACCCCGGCTCACTCTTGGAGAAACGTATCTCCGAAGGCTCCCGATGCGCCGGTCACAGACCCTTGTCAGGAGCCATACGATCGGTCCGCCATGACAGCAGCAGCCAACCAGAGCGGTCGGCGACCCACCACCTCACGGCGTCTGGAGCGGGCCGGCATCCGGGATGTGGCAGCAGCCGCCGGAGTGTCGATCACCACCGTCTCCGACGCGCTGAACGGGAAGGGCCGCCTGCCCGACGAGACCCGCAGCCGGGTGCGCGAGGTCGCCGAGCGCCTCGGCTACCGCCCCTCCGCGGCGGCCCGCACCCTGCGCACCGGACGGTCCGGCCTGATCGGGCTGACCGTCACGACCTACGGCGAAGAACCCTTCACCTTCACCGAGTTCGCGTACTTCGCCGAGATGGCCCGGGCCGCCACCAGCGCCGCCCTGGGCCGCGGCTACGCGCTGGTGGTGCTGCCCGCCTCCTCCCGCCACGACGTCTGGGGCAACATCGCCCTGGACGGCACGGTGGTGATCGACCCGCCCGACCAGGACCCGCTGGTCAGCGAGCTGTACCGGTCCGGGGTGCCGGTGGTCAGCGACGGCAAGCCCGGCAACTGCCCGGTCACCGCCTGGGTCGACAACGACCACGAGGCCGCCGTGCTCGGCATCCTCGACCACCTCTCCGAGGCCGGCGCCCGCCGGATCGGCCTGCTCACCGGCACCAGCACCGACACCTACACCCGGCTCTCCACCGAGGCCTACCTCGGCTGGTGCGCCAAGGTCGGCCAGGAGCCGGTGTACGAGGCCTACCCGGCGCACGACCCGGCGGCCGGCGCGGTGGCCGCCGACCGGCTGCTCGCCCGCCCCGACCGGCCGGACGCCGTGTACGGCCTGTTCGACCCCAACGGCACCGACCTGCTGGCGGCCGCCCGCCGCTACGGCCTGCGGGTGCCGGACGACCTGCTGCTGGTCTGCTGCAGCGAGAGCGACGTCTACGCGGCCACCGAACCGCCGATCACCACGCTCTCGCTCAAGCCGCGCAAGATCGGCACCACCGTGGTCAACCTGCTCATCGACGCGATCGAGGGAGTCGACTCCGGGACGGGCGTGGACATCGCCCGGCTGTTCCCGCCGCGCTTCCGCACCGCCGGCAACGGCCCGCCGCCGGGCACCCTGATGCCGACCGAACTGATCGTCCGCGCCTCCTCCCAGCGGCGCAGCCCGCGCACCACCGTCAGCCCGCCCCGCCCGCCGGGCGAGGTGTAGACCTCGCGCGCATCGGCCGACGGCCGTCGACACACCGACGAGACGCCGACGGCCCACCGTCGGAACGCCGTCGAGACACCGGCGGCACCCCGTCGAGGCACCGACGGGACGCCGACGAGACCCTACCGAGCCGGGACAAAACGGACCTTGCGGTACCGCCCGGCTGACGCTCCGGAGGATTGGATACCCACCAGGTGACGACGGCGGGAGAGTGGTCTTCCTATGATGGGCGAATGACACCCGAGGACCGCTTCCCCGGACCTGAGCACCCCCACTCAGGCCCCCGCCACCAGCCGGACCTCGATGTGCTGCCGTACGGCACCTACTACGAACCCGAGCCCGCCCCGGACTACCAGGGCGCGCCGTACGACGCGGAGACCTACAGCGGCTACGGCGGCGCACGCTACCTGGAGCAGCACTGGCCGGCCGACGGCCAGGGGCAGGGGCAGGGGCACACCGTGCACGCCCAGGGCCCGGGCACCGACCACGGGCCGGCCGACCAATCGGCGGTCTTCTCGCACCCGGGCCAGGGCGATTACGAGGCCGGCTACGAGACCGGGTACGAAGGCGGCTACGCCCCCCAGGACCACTCCGGCCACGCCGAACACGCTGGCCACGACGTCCACTCCGGCCACGACGTCCAGGACCATCCCGGCTACGAGCCCACCCTGCCCGACCAGCCCTCCCCGGCCCTCCAGCTCGCCGAGCAGCTCCCCGACCAGCTGTCCGAGCAGATCCCCGACCAGTTCTCCGACCGCGACGACCCGCCGACCATCGAGCTCGGCCCGCCGCTGCCCGACCCGGCCGCGCCGACGTACCCGTACCCGGCCCCCGGCCCCGGCGAGCCGCCCGGCCCGGTGTACGTGGTCGGCGACGTGCACGGCTACCTCGAGGAGCTGCGCGCCGAGCTGCACCACCAGGGCCTGATCGACGCCGACGGCCACTGGTCGGCCGGCCGCGCCCGGATCTGGTTCCTCGGCGACTTCACCGACCGCGGCCCGGACGGCATCGGCGTCATCGACCTGGTCATGCAGCTCGCCGCCGAGGCGGCCGCGGCCGGCGGCTACTGCCGCGCCCTGATGGGCAATCACGAACTGCTCTTCCTCGGCGCCCACAAGTACGGCGACGAGCCCGTCCAGTCCACCGCCGGCACCGCCTCCTTCCTCGCCGCCTGGCGGCTCAACGGCGGCCAGCAGACGGACCTGGACCGGCTGGAGGCCCACCACATCAGCTGGCTCTCCCGGCTGCCGGCCATCGGCCTGGAGGACGGACACCTGCTGCTGCACTCCGACACCACGGCCTACCTGGAGTACGGCGAGTCCATCCCCGACGTCAACGACGCGGTGCACAGCCTGCTCGCCGACGGCGGCGTGGACGAGTGGTGGGACTGCTTCCGCCGCTTCACCAAGCGCTTCGCGTTCCGCGGCGACGCCGGGCCGATGGCCGTCCACGAGCTGCTCGACACCTACGGCGGCTCCCGGATCGTGCACGGGCACAGCCCGATCCCGTACCTCACCGGCGCGGTGCACGCGGACGACGGGCAGCCGCCGCACATCCCGGGGCCGTACGTGTACGCGGACGACCTGGCGGTGGCGATGGACGGCGGGGTCACCATGGAGGGTCGACTGCTGGTCGCCCGGCTGCCCATCTGATCACCAGTCAATAAAAGCCACTGGAACAGTTGTTCCCGGCGCCCGGTCCCCCGCACGCGCGCCGCCCGGGGCGCGAAATTCCGGAAACCGACTGTCAGCACGGCGGCACCCGCCCCTACCATGAGGCACACCACACCCGGCCGCCCGTCCGGCGGCCCGCCTCCGCGCCCGTCCCGGCGTCCTGGGGTGTCCCGCGTCCCCGATGCGGCCCCGCGTCCTCGCTGCCGGCCGGGGTCCGCATGAACGGGGTCCCCATTGTCCAACCCCCCGCCGCTGCTCGCCGAGGACCGCCCGGAGTACGAGCGCCTCCTCGGCGAAGCCCTGCGCGACCGCACCGTCCTCACCGCCCTGCGCGCCCCCGGCGCGCTCACCGCCGACCAGCTCCGCGTCCGCGCCCTGCGCGACGCCGACGTCATCAACACCGCGGCCGGCACCGAGTACGCCCACTACACCGCGCTGCGCGAGAGCCTGCGCGCCACGCCCCCGCCGCCCACCGACGTCGAACCGTACGCCCCCGGCCTGCTCAGCCAGTTGCGCTCGACCAACGGCGGCGCCGGGCTGTTCCCCGTCCTCACCGTGCTGACCCCGATCCTCGCCTGGTCCGCCGGGCTGGTCCTGCTGCTGGTCGGCTACGTCCTGCGCGCCGCCGACTCCGGCCTGGTCCTCGCCCGCTCGCTGGTCACGGCCGGCTGGGTGGCCCTCTCCGCCGGGGTCGCCGCGATGGCCGTCGGCATCATCGGGCTGCTGCTCACCGCGATACGCGACGGCGCCGCCGCCGTCCCGGCCGGCACCGACCCGGAGCTCGCCGCCGAACTCGCCGCCGCCCGGGCCGAATGGCGCACCGCCCTGCGCGAGCGCGGCCTGCTGCCCTACCTCCACACCCACCTGCCGGCCGTCCCCGGCCGCCCGGCCCCCGCCTTCACCAGCCCCGACTTCACCGGCCCCGGCTACAGCCCGCCCGCCTTCACCAGCCCCCGCCCCGACGGCCTCACCGACCCCGAGGGCCGCACCCCCCGCCCCGCCGCCTTCACCCCACCCGACTTCACCGGCCCCGGCTACACCGCGCCCGACTTCACCAGCCCGGACGACGTCGGCTGAAACGGCCCGCGCTCGCCGTCGGGTCCGCCGCCATGGCCGCGACCGCGGCACCGCGGCGGCGGTTCGCCGCGCTCGCCGCCGTGCCCCGCTTCGACCGGGCCCGGCTGCGCGGCCGGTTGCCGGCCGGAGCCGTCTTCCTGCCCTGGGCCCTGTCCTGGGGACTGCTGCCGTGACCGCGGCCGGCCCCCTCAGAAGCCGGTCGGCAGCCGGGGCGTGTACGGCGCCTCCAGGGCCGCCCGCTCCTCCCCGCTCAGGTGGAGGTCGAGCGCCGCCACCGCGTCGTCCAGGTGCCCCGGGCGGGTGGCGCCGACGATCGGCGCGGTGACCACCGGGTTGCCCAGCACCCAGGCCAGCGCGACCCGGGCCATCGGCACCCCGCGGGCCCCGGCGACCGCCTGCACCGCGTCCACGATCGGCCGGTCGACGTCCGCGAAGAACCGCCCGGCCACCGCGTCCTGCGCCGAGCGGGCCGTCGGCTCCCCGTACGGGCGGGCCAGTCGCCCCGAGGCGAGCGGGCACCACACCAGGCTCCCCACCCCCTGGTCGGCGAGCAGCGGAAACATCTCCCGCTCCTCCTCCCGCTGCACCAGGCTGTACTGGTGCTGCATCGACACGAAGGCCGGGCCGCCGTCCCGGGCCGCGGTGTGCCGCAGCTCCGCGAACCGCCAGGCCCACATCGAGGAGGCGCCGACGTACCGGACCTTCCCCGCCGCGACCACCTCGGCCAGGGCGGCCACGGTCTCCTCGACCGGGGTCGCCGGATCGAAGCGGTGCAGCTGGAACAGGTCGACGTGGTCGGTGCCGAGGCGGGCGAGCGACCCGTCGACCTGCTCCAGGATCGCCCGCCGGGACAGCCCCGAGCCGCCCGGCCCGTCGTGCATCGGCAGGCCCGCCTTGGTCGCGAGCACCACGTCCTCGCGCCGGGTGTAGCGCCGCACCGCGCGGCCGACCAGTTCCTCCGAGGCGCCGCCGCCGTACACGTTGGCGGTGTCCCAGAGGGTGATGCCGAGCTCCACGGCCCGCCGGAACACCGGCGCGGCCGCCTCCTCGTCCAGCGCCCACGGGTTGTGGCCGCGGCCGCTGCCGCCGAAGCCCATGCAACCGAGCGCGATCCGGCTGACCACCAGGTCGGTGCCGCCGAGCCTTCCGTACTCCATCGCGTCCCCCGTCTCAGGCCGGGTACGGCGCGGCGGCCCGAGCGTTCTTCAACGCTCCCGCCCACCAAACCAGTTGGTCGAACATGGTCTTGGCGTAGCCGGCCGCCTGCGGGTCGTCCGGGCGGCCGTCCGTCCAGGCGGTGAAGTAGTTCGGGAAGGACAGGCCGTCCCGGATGGTCACCGCGTGCAGCTCGGTCAGCACGTTCTCCAGGTGCAGCACGGCGTGCCGGCCGCCGGCCGCGCCGCCGTAGCTCACGAAGCCGACCGGCTTGGCCGTCCACTGGGTGAAGTGCCAGTCGATCGCGGCCTTCAGCGAGGCCGGGTGGCTGTGGTTGTACTCCGGGGTGACGATCAGGACGGCGTCCGCGCCCTCCAGGGCACCGGTCAGCCGCGCCATCCCGGCGGGGCGGGGGTAGTCGGCACCGGCGAACTTCGGCGAGGCGGCGGGCAGCGCCAACGGCAGGTCCACCTCGGCGAGGTCGACCACCTCGACCTCGAACCCACCGTGGGCGGCGGCCTGTTCGGCCACCCACGAGGACACCACCGGGCCGAACCGGCCCTCCCTGACACTGCCGACCAGGACCACCAGCTTGTACGTGTTCTTCTCCATGCCCACCACCATCGGCCCGCTGAGCAGGACCAGCCAGACCGTGCCCAGGCTGGCCCCCACAGGGCCACCCTCCGCGGCCCCCGCCCCCGTACGCTCGTCACATGGGCACACCACTGGGGGACTTCATCCGCGCCAAGCGCGACAGCATCCAACCCGAGACCTTCGGCCTGCCCGACTCCGGCCGCCGCCGCTCACCCGGACTGCGCCGCACCGACCTCGCCGTCCGCGCGGGCATCAGCGTCGAGTACCTCACCCGGCTGGAACAGGGCCGCGACCGCAACCCCTCCACCGCCGTGGTCAACGCCCTCGCCGACGCCCTCAGCCTCGACCCCGCCGAACGCACCCACCTGCGCTACCTCGCCAAGATCACCGGCGGCGCCTGCCCCAACCACGTCCGCCCGGCCCCGCCCACCCGCGAGGTCCGCCCCACCGTCCGCGAGACCCTGCGCCTCCTCGAACCGGGCATCGCCGCCGTCACCAACCGCCTCGGCGACGTCCTCGCCCACACCCCCGGCTACGCCGCCGTCCTCGGCGCCGCCGGCCTGCTCGACCACCCCGCCCCCAACCTCACCCGCTACGTCTTCACCGACCCCCGCGCCCGCACCCTCTTCCCCGACTGGGACGACGTCGCCGACGAGCAGGCCTTCGACCTCTGGCTCGGCCCCTCCGCCGAGAACTCCGAATGGCTCAGCACCGAACTCGCCCCCGTCGCCGGCCCCGAGTTCACCCGCCGCCTCGGCAACCAACTCGTCCCCCGCCGCGGCCCCCTCCGCCTCCACCACCCCACCGGCCCCGAACTCCGCCTCCATCGCGAAACCCTGGAGTTCCCCGCCGACGCCCAACAACTCCTCGTCCTCCTCCCCGCCGACCCCGAAACCGCCACCCACCTCGCCCAGTTGACCAGCCCGGCCGCACCCCGGCTCCGGGCGATCTCCTGACGCCCGCCCCCGCGCCGAGTCGAGCGCTACCGGACCGCGTCGGCGGCGGCTCGGGCGAACTCGCGGACGCGTTCGGTGGTGTTGGCCGGAAGCCAGACCGGGCCGCGTTCGATGGGTGGGGCGTCGTGGATGGGGACGTAGGCGAGGTCGGGGCGCGGGTAGTACTGGCGGCAGTGTTCGCCGACGGGGAGGACGCCCCGGCCCATGGCGACCAGGCTGAGCATCTCGGAGAAGGTGCCGCCGGACGGGCCCTTGGGGACGGGGCGGCCGGAGGGGGTGCGGTCGGGGGTGCGGTCGCGCTTGAAGCCGATCGAGGTCACCGCCGGGTACTGCACCACCGGGTGGTCCGCGAGCACCTCGAGCGACACCGAGGCCTCGGCGGCCAGCGGGTGCCCGGCCGGCACGGCCAGGACGCGCCGCTCGGTGAGCAGGACCGGCCCGAGCGTCATGCCGTCGAAGGGGTGGGAGGCGACCAGGACGTCGATCGAGCCGTCCTCCAGGCTGGAGCGGGAGTTGGAGAGCTGCACCTCCCGCACGTCCACCCGGCAGTCGGGGTGCCGCTCGCCGAACAGCGCGACCGCCCGGAGCAGCACCGGGGCCGTCCACTCACCGAGGAACGCGACCCGCAGTTCGCCGGTCACCCCGCGGCCCGCGTCCACCGCCCGGCGCAGCGCCTCCGCCATCGCGGCCACCACCGGGGCGAGGTCCCCGGCCAGCTGCCGCCCGACCGGGGTGATCCGCACGGACCGGCTGGTGCGGTCGAACAGCGGTGCGCCGACCCGGCGTTCCAGCTTCCTGACCACCTGGCTGACCCGACCGGTGGTGAGGCCCAGCCGTTCGGCGGTCCGGCCGAAGTGCAGTTCCTCGGCGAGCGCGAGGAAGACCTCGATCTCCAGCCGCTCCAACACCCCGTCCCCCGAACCCCGAATCGTTTAGTCCTACTCAATGATCGTACGGCGATCCGCCATTGATGATCCCTCGCGGCCGGAGGATCGTGGACCTCGTCCCCAGCGAACCCCACACCACCGGAGCCGATCACCATGCGCGTCGTCGCCCTCGACCACCTGGTCCTCAACGTCGCCGACATCGAGCGGTCCCTGGCCTTCTACACCGGCCTCCTCGGCCTGGAGCCGGTCCGGGTCGACGAGTGGCGGGCCGGCAAGGTCTCCTTCCCGTCCGTCCGGGTCTCCCCCGAGACGATCATCGACCTGTTCCACCGCCCCCGGCACGAGTCCAACGTCGACCACATCTGCCTCACCGTCGAGCCCCTCGACTGGCAGGAGGTCGTCGACTCCGGCGTCTTCACCGTCCTCGACGGCCCGGGCCCGCGCTACGGCGCCCGCGGCACCGCCACCTCCCTCTACGTCCAGGACCCGGACGGCAACACCGTCGAACTCCGCTGGTACCCCCAGGACGCCACCGAGGACGCCGAGGACACCGACTGAGCTCCGGTGCCCGCCACGGGCCGAACGGCGTCACGGGGGTTTCACCGGCGCGCCCGGTGTCCCGCCTGCCGGTCCAGCCGTTGCCGCGCTCCCCTGGCCGCGGTGAGCTGGCGCACCAGTTGGTGGAGCGAGATGACGCCGGTGAGCGGCGGCAGGCCGGAGACGACGACGGCGGGCAGCGTCCACGGGACGTCGGCGACGCACAGTCCGGCCGCGAGGCCGGAGAAGAGCACGACCACCACCCAGGAGTGGAACGGCTGACGTCCGTGCTGGACGGCACGCAGGACCGACAGACAGCCCGCGAGCCACGGTCCGTAGACGACCACCGGCCACACCCGCGACAGTCCGCTCGGCACGCACGAGAACGCCAGATCCTGGAGGGGCCCGTAGGAGAACACCCAGCTCAGCGCGCAGGCCGCGGTCACCGTCAGCGCCGTCAGCGCACCGAAGGCGGAGCTGACCAGGTGGGGCCAGGCCGGGCGGGGAAACGGAGGGCGTCGACGGTGCCGGGAGGCCGACGGTCCGCCCGGTCCGCCCGTCCCGCGGGCCCGGGACGGCTCGACCGGCGCCCGCGGAGGCGGCACGAACGCCGTCCCGTTCTCCCAGCCGGCCGACGCGACGACGGGGCTGAACGCCTGTGCGTCACCGGGCGCGGTGCCGAGGCCGTAGCCGAAACCGTCGTCGTACCAGTCGGCGGCCGGGCGGGCCGCCTCGCGGGCCCGGTCGCCGGGCGCGGCCCACGCCTCCAGGTCGGGCTCTTCGTAGTCGCGGCCCCCGTACGCGCCGAGCAGCTCGGTCATCCGGTCGTACACGGCAGGCTCCCCACCCGGCCGGCCGGCCGCGGCTCGGTCCGGCGGCCGGCCCGGTCCGGCGCCGGGCGGCCGGGTGACGCCGGCGGCCTCATGATTCGTCCGGGAAGAGCAGGGCGCCGATCCGCGCCGCGAAGTCGCTCTCCAGCTGGCCGATCTTCCGCACGAGGTCGGCCAGCGGGCGCGAGGTGTGCGCCAGGACGACGCGCTCGCCGTTGCGCAACAGGTAGCCGGTGGACACGTCGCCCACGGCGTTCCGGCGGTCGGGGACGAAGAGCCACGCCCCGAGCGGGGCGATCGACTCCCGCACCGTGGGCGGCGGGGCGTAGGGCAGGCATGGTGAGGTCACGGGTTCATCAACGAGAGGCGGCGGGCCCGGTTTTACGGCGTATGGGCGTCCTTCCATATTCGATATCGGAGTCGCTCCGCAAAATTACCCAGGGCGTGAAGGACCAGGGGGTGAACATTTTCCCGCCGCCCACGGGTTCGCACAAAGGGCCGGGGCGGAGGTAATCCTATACTCACTGCCGGCATCGCTCGACAAAAATCCCCAAGTAAAACCATTGCAAGAGAAACGTTTCTCCTCTTCGCGCGATGCTATGTTTCCCACTTGCTCTTGGCATATTCATCGGCTTGCGCCGGGCCGGATCGGACCCTGGGAGGCTTCTTGCTGAGCTGGAAGGAATACCGGGAAGCGGTAAGACTGCATCGCCAAGGATGGTCGATAATCAGGATCTCCCGACATCTCGGGCGTGATCGGAAAACCGTGAGGTCCTACCTCCGCGGAGAGCGGACCCCGGGCATCAGAATTTCCCCGCAGGACGGATTCCTCCAGTTCCTGCCATACTGCCGCCAGCGTCTCGCGGAGGACCCGCACCTGGCCGCCACCGTCCTCTTCGACGAGATCGTCGACCTCGGTTATGCGGGCGGCTACTCGACCTTCACCGGCGCCCTGCGCAGGCACCAGGCCCGGCCGAGCTGCCGGCAGTGCCAGGACCTGGCCGCGGCCGCGAGCGGCCGGCCCGTTCCCGAGCCCGGCGGGGGGACCATCGAGTTCGACTGGCTGCGACTGCCCGAGCCGCGGTCGGCCTGGGGCTACGGCAACCGGGCGGGCCTGCTGGTGGGCTCGCTCACCGAGCCCGGCGCGGACGCCGGCCGCGGCATCGGCCGCTGGTCGGTGGCGCTGGCGGAGGACCAGGAGCTGCCCCATCTCGTCGAGGCCGTCGACCTCGTGCTGAGACGGCTCGGCGGCACCGCCGGATCCTGGCGGTTCGGCCGGATGCCGACCGTGTGGTGCCCCCGGGCGGACCGGGTGACACCGGAGTTCCGGCAGGTGGCCGGACACTACGGGGTGCGCGTCGAGTGTCGCCTGCCGGCCGACCAGCGCTCCTACACCCGCCGGACCCTGGACGAGGCCCTCCGCTCGTGGTGGCGCGGGCTGCCGGAGGACACCACCCTGCGGGACGCCTGGGACGGTCTGGGCCGGTCCGCCGCACGCCTGGACACCCGGCGGGGGAGCACCGACACCACGGCCCTGCGTGAACTGCCCGCTCCGTACCCGGTCCGTGTCCGCGCCCGCCGCACCGTCACCGCCCAGGGCCTGGTGGCCTTCCGCGGCAACTTCTACGCCCTGCCGGAGCACCTGGTCGACGCACCGGTGGAGGTCCGCCGACGCCTCGACCAGTCCCACCTGTCGATCGCCACCCCCGCCGGAGCCGTCATCGCCCGCTGCCCGCTCGCTCCGCCGGGGGCCGGGCTGACGGTCGTCGAGCACAGCAGCGCCATCACCGTACTGGAGCGCCACCCGGCGCCGGCGCCCACCGACGCCCCGCTCTGCCGGCGGCACACTCCCCGTCCACCGTCCCCGCAGGCCCTGGCCGAAGCCGACGCCCTACGCGCCCGGCTCGACGCCCCGCCCGCCCGTCGGCCCGGCGGGGAACGCAACGTCGCGACGCCACGCGTGCCCACCCAACGGGATCGCCCGACCGGCGGCGCCGGGAGCTGAGCGGCACCGCACGAGCCCGACGGCCCGCCGCGCGCCGGGCCGTCGGGCGCCGTCGGCCGGTCCTAGGGAACGTCACGGACACTGCGTTGGAGGCCGGCGCACGGGCCGTACGCCCGGCATGGTCCAACGGCTCTTCAGCTCGGTCCACAGCACGGCAGAGACAGACGGCCCGGAACGGCGGGCCGCCGAAATAGCCGAGCCGGGGCCATGACGAAGCGACGAAGCGCTGTTCCCGAGGAGCAGGAGCCTCCGGGAACAGCGCTTCGAGTGCGGGCGTCAGTCCGCCAGCGGGAGGTAGACCCGGTTGCCCTGGGCCGCGAACTCGGCCGACTTCTCGGCCATGCCGGCCAGGGCCTCGGCGTCGAACTCGCTGGAGACGGCCGTCGAACCGTCGCCGTGCTCGTCGCGGATCTTCTGGGAGATCTTCATCGAGCAGAACTTGGGGCCGCACATCGAGCAGAAGTGGGCCGTCTTGGCGGGTTCGGCGGGGAGGGTCTCGTCGTGGAAGTCACGAGCGGTCTCCGGGTCGAGGGCCAGGTTGAACTGGTCCTCCCAGCGGAACTCGAAGCGGGCGTCGGAGAGGGCGTCGTCCCAGGCCTGGGCGCCGGGGTGGCCCTTGGCGAGGTCGGCGGCGTGGGCGGCGATCTTGTAGGTGATCACGCCGGTCTTGACGTCGTCCCGGTTGGGCAGGCCCAGGTGCTCCTTGGGCGTGACGTAGCAGAGCATCGCGGTGCCCCACCAGGCGATCATCGCGGCGCCGATGCCCGAGGTGATGTGGTCGTAGCCGGGGGCGACGTCGGTGGTGAGGGGGCCGAGGGTGTAGAACGGCGCCTCGTCGCAGATCTCCTTCTGGAGATCCATGTTCTCCTTGATCTTGTTCATCGGGACGTGTCCCGGGCCCTCGATCATCACCTGGACGTCGCGCTCGCGGGCGATCCGGCCGAGCTCGCCGAGGGTCTGCAGCTCGGCGAACTGCGCCTCGTCGTTGGCGTCCGCGATCGAGCCGGGGCGCAGGCCGTCACCGAGCGAGAAGGTGACGTCGTAGGAGGCCAGGATGTCGCAGAGTTCCTCGAAGTTGGTGTAGAGGAAGTTCTCCTTGTGGTGCGCCAGGCACCACGCGGCCATGATGGAACCGCCGCGCGAGACGATGCCGGTCTTGCGGCGCGCGGTGAGCGGGACGTACCGCAGCAGTACGCCGGCGTGGACGGTCATGTAGTCGACGCCCTGCTCGCACTGCTCGATGATGGTGTCCCGGTAGACCTCCCAGCTCAGCTCCTCGGCCTTGCCGTCGACCTTCTCCAGGGCCTGGTAGAGCGGCACGGTGCCGATCGGCACGGGGGAGTTGCGCAGGATCCACTCGCGGGTGGTGTGGATGTTGCGGCCGGTGGAGAGGTCCATGACGGTGTCGGCGCCCCAGCGGGTGGCCCAGGTCATCTTCTCCACCTCCTCCTCGATCGAGGAGGTGACGGCGGAGTTGCCGATGTTGGCGTTGATCTTCACCAGGAAGTTGGTGCCGATGATCGCCGGCTCCACCTCGGGGTGGTTCACGTTGACCGGGATGACGGCCCGGCCACGGGCCACCTCGTCGCGCACGAACTCCGGCTCCAGGCCCTCGCGCAGCGCCACGAACTCCATCTCCGGCGTCACCACGCCCCGCTTGGCGTAGGCGAGTTGGGTGACGGCGACACCACCGCGGCCGCGCAGCGGGCGGCGCGGGCGGCCGGGGAAGACGGCGTCCAGGTTGCGCAGGTTGCCGCCGCGCGGCGAGGTGTGCTTGATCCCGTCGTCCTCGGGGCGCGCCTCGCGGCCGTCGTACTCCTCGACGTCGCCGCGCTGGCGGATCCAGGCGTCGCGCAGGGCGGGCAGGCCGCGCCGCACGTCGGGCTCGTAGGCGGGGTCGGTGTACGGGCCGGAGGTGTCGTACAGCGGGACGGTCCGGCCGTTGGTGAGCTGCACCTCGCGGAACGGGACCCGCAGGTCGGGCCGGGACCCGTCGCGGTACGCCTTGCGCCAGGCCGGGGTGGGGTAGCCGGTGCGCTCGCTGCTGGGGGCGCTCTGGGCAGACTGCGGCTGTGCTTCGAACGTGGTCATCTGACCTCTACTCCCTACGCCGGCATTACCCGGTCCAGGTTCCTGCGGTCGACGCAGCCCTCGGTCCGTCCGTCGACGTCCCGGTCAGCGCCCTCTCAGCCCGGTGCTCCGAGCTCCCGCGTCGCAGGCGGTGTTGCCTGCACATGACGCCAACACCGTAGCGAGCGGATCGCCGCAGGTCCAGACGGCCCCCGAACCGAACCGGCCGGGCGAAGACGGCGCGAAGGCCGAGGCCCGGCCCCCGCGGACGGGGTGCCGGGCCTCCGGAGGTGCTCCGCACGGCGGCGGAGCTCGGTCAGCTCTTGGCGGCCTTCTTCACCAGGATCACCACGGCGGCCGCGATGCCGACGACCACCAGCAGCTTGATCACGATGCTCAGCAGAGCGCCGACCACGCCGAACACGAAGGCGATGACGTTCCAGGCCAGCACCAGGACCAGCACCGGGATGACGATGTTGCGCACCCAGGAGGGCAGCGACTTCCAGAGCTCAGCCATGTCGGTTCCTCTTCTCCCCTCGGGCCGGCTGCCGTCCGGTGCCGCATCCCGCTTGCTTTCGATGCTTCGATCGTACGGGGGCACGAGCGGCGGAACGAGGGTCAACGGCCCGGAGAGAACCCCGAGATCACCCCGATCCGACCCCCCGGGAGGACCCCCGAGAAACGGCGGGGGACCGGGTCGGACCGGCCGGCGCTCCCCGGCTCAGACCGGCCAGCGCTCCCCGCGCCAGGCGGCGTCCCAGAACATCCACTCGTAGCGCGAGGTGGTCCCGAAGTGCTCGACCACCCGGCGCCGTTCGGCCGCCGAGAGCTCCTCGCCGAGCCGGTCGGTGAGCGCCAGCACCCGGCGCACCACGGACTGGAAGGCCTCGTCGCCGTAGGTGGCGATCCACTTGGCGTACAGCGGGTCGGGGGAGCCCTGGGCGAGCAGCGCCTCGCCGACCCGGGCGTAGATCCAGTAGCAGGGCAGCACCGCGCCGAGCGCCTCGGCGAAGGACCCGCCGTAGACGGTGGCCAGCAGGTAGCTGGTGTAGGCCCGGGTGGTCGGCAGCACCGGCTCGGCGGCGGCCTCCTCGGCGGTGCCGCCGAAGGCGGTCAGGAACTCGGCGTGCATGCCCTGCTCGGCGGCGAGCGCGCCGACCGCGTCGTCGGCGAAGGCCCGGACGTCCTCCTCGCCGGGCGCCTTGGCGGCGCAGACGGCGAGCGCGCGGGCGTAGTCGCGCAGGTAGTGGGAGTCCTGGACGACGAAGTGGCGGAAGGCCTCGCGCGGCAGGGTGCCGTCGGTGAGGCCGCCGATGAACGGGTGGGCGAGGATCTCGGCGTAGATCGGCTCGATCGACGCCCAGAGCTCGTCGGTGAGGCTACGGGTCATACGAACGACCCTAGACCCACGCCCGGGCCCTCAGTCCTCCGGCGGCGAGAACACCACCAGCACCCGCAGCTCCTCGGTGATGTGGTGGAACCGGTGCGGGGTGCCGGCCGGGACGTACACCACGCTGCCGCGCCCGACGGTCGCGGTCTCGGCGCCGACGGTCAGCTCGGCGCGGCCGCTGATCACCTGGTAGATCTCGTCCTGGTCGTGCGCGGTCTGGGTGTCGGTGTCGCCGGGGGAGAGCGCGTACAGCCCGGCGGACATCCGCGGTTCGCGCAGGAACCGCAGGTACGCGCCGTCGTTGGCCGCCCGCTCGGCGTCCAGTTCGTCCAGCCGGAACACCTTCACCGCCGCCGTCCTCCTCCGCCCGTCCCGTCCGTCACGCCCGCCCCGTCCACCTCGCGGACCGGGGGCCGGGCCAGGGGCATTCAACACCAACAGCTTCCCCCGGAGCGGGGCGCCTGCCAGGCTTGGGCGGCATGAAGGGTTTCGTCATCAAAACACTGATCAACGCGGCGGCCATCTGGGTCGCCGCCTGGATCGTCAGCGGCATCCAACTCGCCGAGGGCAAGGCCGACTGGCAGCACAAGGCCCTGACGGTGCTCGGCGTCGCCGTGGTCTTCGGCCTCGTCAACTGGCTGATCAAGCCGGTGGTGAAGCTGTTCTCGTTCCCGCTGTTCATCCTCACGCTGGGCCTGATCACCTTCTTGATCAACGCCCTGATGCTGCTGCTCACCTCCTGGGCGTCGACCAGGCTGCAGTTGGACTTCCACGTGGTCAACTTCACTTCTGCGCTGGTCGGTTCACTGATCATCAGCGTGGTCGCCTGGGGCCTGCACCTGGCCCTGGACGACGACTGACCCGGTCGTGCGAGGCGTCGCACCCGACGACGCGAAAGGGGCCCGTGCCCGGGCGGTCCACCGGGTACCGGCCCCTTCGCCGTACCCCGGCCGCTACCCCGCGCCGCAGCCCCGGAGGATCTCCGCGAGCTGGGCGTCCAGCTCCCGCCCGGTGTGCTCCTGCCCGATCGGCACCAGCCGGTCGGTCCGCGCCAGGAAGGCGGCCAGCGGCGCGGCCGGGGCGTGCAGCAGCGCGTCCCCGTGGGGGTTGCGCAGCGCGATGCGGACCTCGGAGGGCTCCCCGCCGAGCGGGTGGATGTGCACGTCGCCCTCGCCGGACGGGCCGCTGAGGCCGTCCAGCAGCAGCTCGCGCGCGAAGACCCAGGTGACCGGGGCGTCACCGGGCAGGTGGAAGGCGAACCGGACCGCGTACGGATCGCCGGGCTCGTACCCCAGGTCCACCACGATGCCGAAGGACAGCTCGGGCGCGACCACGAGGTTCATCACCAGGTGCCCCCGGACTGTGCTGTGCTGCTGCATGGCGCCAGTACCTCTCTTCTGCCCGGCCTCGGCGTGTGGATGAGGCTTCCGTCGCGGCCGGACACGTTTTCGACGGTCTTGTGCAGGCGATCCACCTTCGATCCCCCTCGTCCGGGTTTGGGTTTCGACCCCCGCCCGGCGCGGGAGACTCCCGCACAACGCTCCAGCCCCGGAGGTCGCCATGGGCCCCGACAACCGAACCCCGCCACCGCGCCCGGTGGTCAAACGGACCGCGCGGGCGATCCTGCTGGAGCTGGACCCGGACGACCCGTACGGCCCGGCCTCGATCGTGCTGATCCGGCGGGTCCGGCCCGGGGCGCCGCACCCCTACTGGATCACCCCGGGCGGCGGGGTCGAGCGCGGCGACCGCACGGTGGTCGAGGCGCTGCACCGCGAGGTGGACGAGGAGCTCGGCGGCAAGATCGTGGACGTGGTGCCCGCCTTCGTCGACACCATCAGCCACACCCACCACGACGACGGCACCCTGCTGCACCCGCACGGGGTCAAGGTGCAGCACTTCTTCGTCTGCCGGCTGGCCTCGATGGACCTCAGCCGGCGGCACGGGCCCGAGGTGACGGACCCGAACGGCGAGTACGAGGTGGTCCGGCTGCCCTTCACCCGCGAGGGCGTGACCTCGGTGAACGTCGTCCCGCCCCGGCTGCGGGCGTACCTGGCGGCCAACATCGAGGGCATCCGCGCGCTCCTCGCACCCGATCTCGGCTGATCACCTGGAGGCCAGTTCGCCCACCAGGTCGTGCCGGATCCGCTCGGCCGGCAGGCCCGCCCGCAGCAGCACCCCGACCCCGCGCCGCACCATCGCGGGTGGGCCGCTGAGCACCGCCTCCCGGCCGTCCCACGGGCCGAACCGGCCCACCACCTCCGGCAGTTCGCCGGTCAGCGCGCCCCCGGCCGGGCCGGTGCCGGACAGCGCCGGGCGTACGGTCAGCCAGGGCAGGCGGGCGGACAGCTCGCGCAGCGCGTCCAGCTCGTACAACTCGGCGGCGCGGCGGGCCCCGTAGAACACCTCGACACTGCGGCCGGGGCCGCCGTGCTCGGCCGCCTCCTCGACCAGGGCGCGGATCGGCGCGATGCCGGTGCCGCCGCCGAGGCAGAGCAGTTCGGTGCCGGCGGCGTGGTCGACGGTCATCGCACCGGCGGCCGGGCCCAGTCGCAGCACGTCCCCGGGGGCGGCGCGGTGAACCAGCGCGTTGCTCACCCAGCCCGCCGGAACGGCCTTGACGTGGAAGGTCAGCAGCCCGTCCGGGCGGGGCGCGGAGGCGAAGGAGTAGTGCCGCCAGACCCGCGGCCACCAGGGCGTCTCCAGGCTGCAGTACTGGCCGGCCCGGAACGGGTAGGCCTGGTCCGGGCGGACGGTGAGGACCGCGACGTCCCGGGTGCGGCGCTCGTGCCGGAGCACCTCGCCCTGCCACCAGGGCGGCGAGGTGCGGGCGGCCTCCTCGGCGGCCTCGATCATGATGGTGGAGATCAGCCGGTAGGCGCGGCGCCAGGCCAGTTCGGTCCCGGTGTCCCAGCGGCCGCCCGCGTACCGGGCCAGCGCCTGCACCAGGCACTCCCCCACCGGGGCGTAGTGGCCGGTCAGGGTGCCGTAGCGGCGGTGGCCGCGACCGAGCTCGCTCAGCCGGGTGCGCAGTGCCGCCGGGTCCTCGGCACCGCGGGCGGCGGCCAGCAGGGCGCGGAACAGCCGGTCGCGCTGGACGTCCATGGCGGCGGGGAAGAGCGAGCGGACCTCGGGGTGCTGCAGGAAGAGCAGGGCGTAGAAGTGCGCGGTGGCTCGGTCCGCGACCGGCTCGACCACGGCCAGGCTGGCCCGGATCAGCTCGATGTCCCGTGCGGTGAGCGGGAGTTCAGCTCCCGCGGGGGACGTGACGGCGACCGGGAGTTGGGCGGCGGACGGCTGCGCCGCCGCCCAGGCGTCGCTCCAACTGTCACCGGGCCCTGACCAGTTGAGGCCTGGGGCGTCGGCGAACAGGGGCTGGAAGGCGGGTGCGGTACCGGTGGTCGAGGGCGGCTCCGGGTAGCTGGGCGGGGGGACGGCCGGCGGCTCGGCGGGCGGGGGCGGGATCACCGGCACCGCCGGTCGCACGTGCGCCGGTCCCGGCGGCAGGTCCGGCAGGCCCGGCGGCCCCGGCGGCAGGTCCGGCGGGTCCAGCGGCATCGGCGGACGTACCGGCTCCGCCTCGGCCGCCACCGGTTCGGCCGCCACCGGCTCGGGCACCAATGGTTCGGCCGCCACCGGCTCCGGCGGCAACTCCGGCAGGCCCGGGACGGCGGCGGCCCCCGCCGAGCCGTGCCCGGTGCGGATGAGAAGTGTTCTGCGGGACTTCACCGCTGCGTTTCGAGTACCCAAGAGAATCGTTTCGCCTCCGGCCGGCCTGCGCCACCACCTGGCTTGTCTCTGCTGACGCCTAGGCAGCGTGGCACGCCCGAAAAGCTCATCCGACAAATCACGCGAAGCCCGGACACCCGACCCGGGAACGCGCTACTCTCACTCGATCGGTGGTCGCCCTGAGTGCCGAGCAGCACACCCAGGGCGACCTCGCCCTGCTCAGACCGGCCCGCCCGCTACGGCGGGTTCAGAGCTGCCGCAGCAGCATCCCCGGCTGCTCGACGCAGTCCGCCACGAACCGCAGGAATCCGCCCGCCGTTCCGCCGTCGCAGACCCGGTGGTCGAAGGTGAACGACAGCTGGGTCACCTCGCGCACCGCCAACTCCCCGCCGTGCACCCAGGGTTTGGCCACGATCCGGCCGACCCCGAGCATCGCCGCCTCGGGGTGGTTGAGGATCGGGGTGGAACCGTCCACGCCGAACACCCCGTAGTTGTTCAACGTGAAGGTGCCGCCGGTCAGTTCGGCCGGGGTGAGCGAGCCACTGCGCGCCGACTCGGTCAACCGTCCCAGCTCCTCGCCGAGTTGCTCGGTGCTGCGGGTGTGCGCGTCCCGGACCACCGGGACGACCAGTCCACGCTCGCCCTGCGCGGCGAAGCCCAGGTGCACCGCCGAGTGCCGGACGATGCCCGAACCGTCCTCGGTCACACTGGAGTTGAGCTCCGGGAAGCGGGCCAGCGCGACCGTGCAGATCCGGGCCAGCAGCGCCAGCACACTGACCTTGGGCCCCGGCGTGGCGTTCAACTGCCGCCGCAGCGCCATCAGTTCGGTGGCGTCCGCATCCACCCAGCAGGTCGCGGCGGGGATCTCCCGGTGGCTGCGACTGAGCTTCTCGGCCACCGCCTTGCGCAGCCCGCGAAGCGGGACGACGCCGTCCTGCGCCGCGGCCGCCACGGGCGCGGCGACCGCCGGAGCGGCCACCTTCGCCGCGACCGCCCGTTCGACGTCCGCCCGCATGATCAGCCCGTCCGGCCCGCTGCCGGCGACCGCGGTCAGGTCGACCCCCTGCTCCCGGGCCAGCCGCCGCACCAACGGCGAGATCACCGGCACCACGGCCGGAGCAGCCGGAGCAACGACAGCGGCAGCAACAGGAGCAGGAGCCGCAGCCGCAGCCGGTGCACCCACCCGACGCCGCCGCGCACCCCTGCTCTCGGCGACCCCGTACCCCACCAACGGCCGCTCGACCTCGGCAGTCGAACCAGGCGAAGCAGGCGAACCAGCCGGAGCGTCCTCCGCCCCGCCCCCCGCCGAGGCCACCGCGACCGTCACCAACGGCGCGCCGACGGCGATCTCCTCGCCCTCCTCGCCGTACCGCGCGGTGACCACCCCGCCGTACGGGCAGGGCACCTCCACCACGGCCTTGGCCGTCTCCACCTCCACCACCGGCTGGTCGACCGCGATCACCTCGCCGACCTCGACCATCCAGCGCACCACCTCCGCCCCGGTGAGTCCCTCACCGAGGTCGGGCAGCCGGAACTCCCGTACGACGGGCATCATCCTCAGTCCTCCCACTGCAGCCGGGCGACCGCGTCCAGGATCCGGTCCACCCCGGGCAGGTGGTGGTGCTCGAGCATCGGCGGCGGGTACGGGATGTCGAAGCCGGTGACCCGCAGCACGGGTGCGGCCAGGTGGTGGAAGCAGCGCTCGGTGACCCGGGCGGCGATCTCCGCACCGGTGCCGCCGAAGCCGCTCGCCTCGTGCACCACCACGGCCCGGCCGATCGAGCGCACCACCCGGGTGACCGTCTCGTCGTCGAAGGGCACCAGGGTGCGCAGGTCCAGCACCGCGAGGTCCCAGCCCTCGGCCTTCGCCGCCTCGGCCGCCTCCAGGCAGACCGGCAGCGAGGGGCCGTAGGTGATCAGCACCGCGGAGGTGCCGGTGCGCCGCAGCACGGCCCGGCCGATCGGCTCGACCGGTACCGCCGGGTCGAACTCGGCCTTGCCCCAGTAGAGCCGCTTGGGCTCCAGGAAGACCACCGGGTCGTCGGAGGCGATCGAGGCGCGCAGCAGCCCGTACGCGTCGGCGACCGTCCCCGGGGTGACCACGTGCAGGCCGGGGGTGCTGGTGTAGTACGCCTCGGAGGCGTCGCTGTGGTGCTCGACGCCGCCGATGCCGCCGCCGTACGGGATGCGCACGGTGATCGGCAGCGGAAGCTTGCCCGCCGTGCGGTTGCGCATCTTGGCGACGTGCGAGAACAGCTGCTCCAGCGCCGGGTAGGCGAACGCGTCGAACTGCATCTCGACCACCGGGCGCAGCCCGTACATCGCCATGCCGATCGCGGTGCCGAGGATGCCGGCCTCGGCGAGCGGGGTGTCCAGGCAGCGGTCGGGGCCGAACTCGGCGGTGAGCCCGTCGGTGATCCGGAAGACGCCGCCGAGCGCGCCGACGTCCTCGCCGAGCACGTGGACCGTCGGGTCCTCGCGCATGGCGTCCCGCAGGGCGGAGTTGAGCGCCTGGGCCATGGAGGCGGTACGGGAGGAAACTGCCGTCGACATCAGTGCTGCACCTCGGCCTCGGCGGCCAGCTCGGCGGACAACTGGGCGGCCTGCTCCCGCAGTTGCGGGGTGGGCTCGGCGTAGACGTGGGCGAACAGCGTCATCGGGTCGAGCTCCGGGTCGGCGTGGAACTCGGCCCGCATCCGGGCCGCCAGCGCCTCCGCCTCGTCCGCCGCGTCCTGCACCAACTCGTCGTCCAGCAGGTTGAGTTCGCGCAGCGCGCGGTCCATCAGCAGGATCGGGTCGTGCTCCCGCCAGGCGTCCACCTCGGGCTCGGTGCGGTAGCGGGTGGCGTCGTCGGCGTTGGTGTGGGCCTCGATCCGGTAGGTCAGCGCCTCGATCAGGGTCGGGCCCTCGCCGGCCCGGGCCCGCTCGACGGCCTCGGTGAGCACGGAGTGCAGGGCGGGCGCGTCGTTGCCGTCCACCAGCCGGCCCGGCATGCCGTAGCCGACGGCCTTGTGGGCCAGACTGGGCGCGGCGGACTGGGCGCTGAGCGGGACGGAGATCGCGTAGCCGTTGTTCTGCACCAGGAAGACCACCGGGGCCCGGAGCACGGCGGCGAAGTTCAGCGCCTCGTGGAAGTCGCCCTCGCTGGTGCCGCCGTCGCCGAGCATGGCCAGCGCGACCACCGGCTCGCCGCGCAGCCGGGCGGCGTGCGCCAGTCCGACGGCGTGCGGGGCCTGGGTGCCGAGCGGCGTGCAGAGCGGGGCGGTGCGGCTGGCGCGCGGGTCGTAGCCGGTGTGGGCGTTGCCGCGCAGCAGGGTCAGCGCCTCCAGCGGGTCGACGCCGCGGGAGACCACGGCGAGGGTGTCGCGGTAGCTGGGGAACAGCCAGTCGCGCTCGCCGAGCACCAGCGCGGCGGCGACCTGGCAGGCCTCCTGCCCGGTGGAGGCCGGGTAGACGGCGAGGCGGCCCTGCTTGGTCAGGGTGGTGGCCTGCTGGTTGTAGCGCCGGCCGACGACGAGTCGCCGGTAGAGCTCGCGCAGCAGCGCCGGGTCGTGCTTCTCCAGCGCGGGGGTGCCGAGCACCCGGACGGGGGAGACGTCCGGGAGGAGGGGCGCCGGATCGGTGCGCGGGGCGGTGGCTCCGGGCATCCAGCCCGGCACGCCGGTGCGGTGTCTGTGGTCGAGAACGGTCATCTCGGGGCACCTCCAGGGGTGGCGGGGGCTCCCTACCGATTGTTCGGTCGTCTGTTCATCTTGACCAGAAGCGTGACAAGGTGGTGGACATTCGGCCCGTTCGGCGGTCGACTGGTGGCAGTGCGTCCAATCGGTGAGGGTGGGGGGTCATGTCGGCTGAACAGGTGTCCAGACTCGACCGGGTCGACCGGTCGATCCTGCGGCTGCTGCAGCAGGACGGTCGCGCCTCGATCCGCTCGGTGGCCGAGCGGGTGCACGTGTCCCGGGCCAACGCGTACGCCCGGATCTCCAGGATGGTCGAGGACGGCGTCATCCGCGGCTTCACTGCCAGGGTGGACCACGAACGGGCCGGTCAGGGCGCGTCCGCGTACATCACCCTGAAGATCGTCCAGAACTCCTGGCGCACCGTGCGCGAGCAGCTGCTGGAGCTGCCCGGGGTCGCCCACATCGCCCTGGTCGGCGGGGACTTCGACGTCCTGCTGCTGGTGCACACCGCCGACAACCACGCCCTGCGGGAGCTGGTGCTCAACCGCATCCAGTCCATCCCCCAGGTGCTCGGCACACGAACCATGCTGGTGTTCGAGGAGACCGACCAGGTGCCCCCTGATTAGGCGCCCTTCGCCTCCAGGGCGCTCAGGACGCGCGAGCCGTCAGGTGCGCGCCCGCAGCCCGTCGAAGGCCAGGTGCACCACGGCGTCCGCGACCCCGTCCGCCGCCTTCAGCCCCGGCCGGTACCACTCCACGATCGAGTTGATCATCCCGAACAGCAGCCGGGTGGCCAGCCGCGGCTCGACGTCCCCGCGCAGCGCCCCGTCCGCGACGGCCGCCCGCACCAGCTCCGCCACCTGGTGGTCGAAGTCCCGCCGCCGCTCCAGCGCCCACAGCTCGGTGGCCGTGTTGCCGCGCACCCGCAGCAGCAGCGTCACGTACGGCAGCTCCGCCAGCAGCACCTCCGCGGTGCGCCGCACCACGTGCTCCAGCCGCTCCACCGCCGGGCCCTGGACCGCGGCCGGCTCGGCCAGGATCGCGAACAGCCCGTCCAGCGCCCGCCCGACGGCCAGTCGCAGCAGCTCCTCCTTGCCGCGGACGTGGTGGTAGATGGAGGACTTGGAGATCCCGGCCGCCCGGGAGAGGTCCTCCATCGAGGTGCCGTCGTAACCGCGCTCGTTGAACACGTCGACGGTCACCGCGAGCAGTGACTCGACGGTGTAGGCGGTGCGCGTGGTGTGATCGGCCATCCTCCGAGTATCCCCGGGCACCCTGCGGCCCACTCGATCGGGTCCGGTTGGTCCACACCTGCCGGAGGGGGCAGGCCCTAGAATCTGCGGACGATCGTCCACGTCCAGCAGGCTGGGGTCCACAGCTGATGAACGCAATACCGGCAGTCTCCTCCGACGTGCCCGAGCAGCGCAGCGAGGAGCCGGCGGACGTCCCGCACGCCTGGCAGGAGCGCGCCCGGACCCTGGTGGTGCGCTTCGGTCCGGCCGTGTGGTGCTACGTGGTGCTCAAGCTGATCGGCTTCGCCGTCTTCATGAAGCTGCTCTCCTTCGCCGGCGACTACGCCAAGAAGCCGGCCCGGTTCGGCGGCGGCGCCAACCCCTGGGACGTCCTGGCCAGCTGGGACGGCTGGTGGTACCAGCAGGTCGCCCAGTTCGGCTACCACCCGGCGCTGGTCCCGATCCCGGGCGGCCAGCCCGGCTTCACCATCGAGCAGAACTCGGCCGCCTTCTTCCCGCTCTACCCGGGCCTGATGCGGCTGACCTCGGACGTCACCGGCCTCGGCCTGTACGGCGCCGGGATGCTCGTCTCGGTACTGGCCTCGCTGTTCGCCGCCGCCGGGATCTACGCCGTGGTGGACAAGCTGTCCGGCCCCCGGGCGGGCGTGATCGCGGCCGGGATCTGGGCGATCGCCCCGGGTTCGGGCGCCGAGTGGGCGGTCTACTCGGACTCGCTGTTCGTCGCGCTGGCCGCCTGGGCCTGCTACTTCACGATGACCAGGCAGTGGGTCGCGGCCGGGGCGATCACCCTGGTCGCCGGGCTCAACCGGCCGACCGCGGCGGCGCTGATCGGAGCCGTCGGCCTGGCCGCGCTGGTCGAGCTGTACCGGCGGGAGAGCGGGGTGCTGCGCCCGCTGGCCGCGCTGCTGACGGCCCCGCTCGGCCTGCTCGGCTACGTGGCCTGGGTGGGCTGGAAGACCGGCGAGTGGGGCGGCTACTTCCGCATCCAGCACGACGCCTGGCTGCACTACTTCGACTGGGGCCAGGGCACCTGGCAGGCGATCCGCGGCGTGCTGCTGGGCCGCAACGACTACCCCTTCGCCTTCCCGGTGCCTGACCTGCTGGCCACCCTCATCGTGTTCAGCCTGCCGGTGCTGATCGTGCTGCTGGTCCGGCTGCGCCCGCCGCTGGTCCTGACCGCCTACACGCTGGCCACGATCGTCTCGGTGCTCGGGAGCCTGGGCATCTTCGGCAACGTCTCGCGCTACCTGCTGCCGGCGTTCCCGCTGTTCATCGCGCTCGCGGTGGGGATGCGCAAGCTCAGCTGGCCGGTGCTGGCGACCGTGCTGGGCACCGGCGCGATCGCCTCGGGCTGGTACGCCGGGTACGTGATCTTCGAGCTCGGCGTGCCGTAGACCGGCAGCACGAAGAACCCCGGGGCGCGTCCGACCAGGACGCGCCCCTTCGCGTTCCCGCCGGATTCCGTTCCCTTCCCGCCGGAATCCGTCCCCTGCACCCTCTTGAGCCGACCGATCGTTCGGTTACTCTGTGACGTGTCCCGTCCTCCCCCTTGAGGAGCGCACAGATGTCCGCAGCGGTCACCCACCCCCTCGTCAGCGAGCTGGTCGAGCGCCACCAGGCCACCCTGGACGCCGCGCTCGCCGCCGCCGCGAAGCGCGACTACTGGTCCGCCTACCCCGAGTTCCCGAAGGCCTACGGCGAGAACGGCCCGGCGGACGGCAAGGCCGCCTTCGACGCCCTGCTCGGCCGGCCCTTCGTCCTCGACGGCCACCCCACCGACGGCGACCAGGTCGGCGGCGAGGCCTCCCCGTACGGCATCGAGCTGGGCATCACCTACCCGCACGCCGACCCGGACGCGCTGATCGCCGCGATGCGCGCCGCCCAGCCCGGCTGGGCCGCCGCCTCGCCGCTGGAGCGCGCCGCCGTCTGCCTGGAGATCCTGCACCGGATCAACGCCCGCTCCCACGAGTTCGCCCAGGCCGTCATGCACACCACCGGCCAGGCCTACGGCATGGCCTTCCAGGCCGGCGGCCCGCACGCCCAGGACCGCGGCCTGGAGGCCGTCGCCTACGCCTACGCCGAGCAGACCCGGCTGCCCCGGCAGGCCGGCTGGACCAAGCCCCAGGGCAAGCGCGAACCGCTGGTGATGACCAAGGAGTTCACCGTCGTCCCGCGCGGCCTCGCGCTGCTGATCGGCTGCAACACCTTCCCCACCTGGAACGGCTACCCCGGCCTGTTCGCCTCGCTGGCCACCGGCAACCCGGTGCTGGTCAAGCCGCACCCGCGGGCCGTGCTGCCGCTCGCGCTCACCGTCGCGATCGCCCGCGAGGTGCTCACCGAGGCCGGCTTCGACGCCAACCTGGTCTGCCTGGCCGCCGAGCACGACGGCGGCACGGTCGCCGCGACCCTCGCGGTCCGCCCCGAGATCAAGATGATCGACTACACCGGTTCCACCACCTTCGGCGACTGGCTGGAGGAGCACGCCAAGCAGGCCCAGGTCTACACCGAGAAGGCCGGCGTCAACGCGGTGGTGATCGACTCCACCGACGACTACAAGGGCATGCTGGGCAACCTGGCCTTCGCGCTCTCGCTCTACAGCGGCCAGATGTGCACCACCCCGCAGAACCTGCTGATCCCGCGCGGCGGCATCAGCACCGACCAGGGCGACAAGTCCTTCGACCAGGTGGTCGCCGACCTCGGCGCCGCCATCGAGGGCCTGCTCTCCGACGACGCCCGCGCCGCCGCCATCCTCGGCGCCGTGGTCAACCCGGGCGTGCTGCAGCGCTCGGCGGCCGCGGCGAGCGGCGAGTACGGCGAACTCGCCCTCGCCCCGCGCGCGGTGGTCTCACCCGACTTCCCCGGCGCGACCGTCCGCACCCCGGCGCTGATCAAGCTCAACGCCGACAAGCCGGACGACCGCGCGGTCTTCCGCACCGAGTGCTTCGGCCCGGTCTCCTTCGCCGTCGCCGTAGAATCCACCCCCGCCGCCGTGGAGTTGCTGCGCACCACGGTCCGCGAGAAGGGCGCCATGACGGCCTCCGGCTACACCACCTCGCCCGAGGTGGAGGCCCTGCTGGTCGAGGCCGCGCTGGACTCCGGCGTCTCGCTCTCGCTCAACCTCACCGGCGGCGTCTACCCCAACCAGACCGCCGCCTTCTCCGACCTGCACGGCACCGGCGCCAACCCGGCCGCCAACTCCGCCTATTGCGACGGCGCCTTCGTCGCCAACCGGTTCCGCACCGTGGAGATCCGCCGGCACAGCTGAACCCCCGTCCGCATCGGTCCCCCGGTGGTCATCGGCCACCGGGGGACCGGCGGTTCACAGCTCCGGAGGCGCCAGCGATGATGGAGGCTGGGAGAACGCCGGGAACGGCGTCCAACCGCCCTCCGAACAACGGGAGCTGATACATGACCGTGAAGCCGACCACCGAAACCGACGTCATCGTCGTCGGCGCCGGACCGACCGGACTGCTGCTGGCCGGCGACCTCGCCGCCGCCGGGGTCGGCGTCACCGTCCTGGAGAAGCGCGCCTCCGAGTCCAACCTCACCCGGGCCTTCGCCGTGCACGCCCGCAGCCTGGAACTGCTGGACGCCCGCGGCCTCGCCGACGAGTTGATCGCCACCGGCCGCCCGCTCAGCGGACTGAGGATGATGAACCGGCTCGGGATCGACTTCGGCTCGCTGCCCAGCCGCTTCCCGTTCGTCCTGATCACCCCGCAGTACAACGTCGAACGGCTGCTCCAGGAGCGCGCCGAACGGGCCGGCGCCGTGATCCTGCGCGGCGCCGAGGTCACCGGGCTGCGCCAGGACGCCGAGCGCGTCACCCTGGAGACCGGCGACGGGCGGACCCACCGCGCCCGCTACGCGGTCGGCACCGACGGCGTCCGCTCGGCCGTCCGCGAGCTGCTCGGAATCCCCTTCCCCGGCGAGTCCGTGGTCGACTCCGTGATGCTCGCCGACGTCCGGCTGGAGCGCGAGCCCGCCGACGCGATCGCCGTCGGCGCCAACAAGGCCGGCTTCTCCTTCGTCGTCCCGTTCGGCGACGGCTGGTACCGGGTCATCGCCTGGGACCGCAACGAGCAGCACGCGGACGGCGCCACCCCCACCCCCGAGCAGCTCACCGCGATCGTCCAGGCCACCCAGGGCGAGGACTACGGCCTGCACGACGTGCGGTGGAGCTCCACCTTCCACAGCGACGAGCGCCAGGCCCCCAACTACCGCTCCGGCCGGGTCTTCCTGGCCGGCGACGCCGCCCACTGCCACTCCCCGGCCGGCGGCCAGGGCATGAACACCGGCCTCCAGGACGCCGCCAACCTCTCCTGGAAGCTCGCCGCCGCCCTCCGGGGCCGGGCCACCGACGCGCTGCTCGACACCTACCAGGGCGAACGGCACCCGGTCGCCAGAACGGTGCTGCGCACCTCCGGCGCACTGATCCGGATCGCCCTCGCCGAGTCCGCCCCCACCCGCGCCCTGCGCGGGGCGCTCACCGCGATCGGCGGCCACCTCGACCTGCTCACCGAGCGCGGCGCCCGGATGGTCTCCGGCATCGAGATCTCCTACCCCGCCCCCAAGGGCGCCCACCCGCAGGTCGGCAAGCGCGTCCCGGACCTGCGGCTGACCGCGCTCAGCAAGCCCGCCGAGGACGCCCCGGCCGCCCCCGAGCGGCTCTACGAGGCGCTGCGCGCCGGGAAGTTCGTCCTGGTCAGCAATGACGAGCTGACCGCCGTCGAGCCCTGGGCGGACCGCCTGGTCTGCGCCGCCCCGGCCGACCCGCACGGCAAGCTGGCGGACACCGTGCTGCTGATCCGCCCGGACGGCTACGTCGCCTGGGCCGCCGTCGACCCCGGCCAGGGCGAACTCCGCGAGGCCCTCACCACCTGGCTGGGCACCGCCACCGAGGCCTGACCCCGGCTCAGCCCGTCCGCCGTCCCACCCGGTTCCCGCGCCCCGAAGAGGGGCGCGGGAACCGCGCGTTGCGGAAGACGCCGACCGGCACCCGAGCGCCCCGGCCGCCCCTCCCGGACCGCCGCACGGCGCCGCGCCCCGCCGACCCTTCGTTCGGTCGTCCGTTAACTCCGCGCCTTCACGTAGTGCCGCGCCGCCTTCGCCCGGTTCCCGCAGACCGCCATCCGGCACCACCGCCGGCGCCCGTTCTGCGAGGCGTCGAAGAAATGCAGAATGCACGCCTCGTGTGCGCACTGCTTCACTCGGTGAGCACCCTGCCCGAGCAGCGCGAGGAAGTCGTCCGCCGCCAGCCAGGGCGCCAGCCACTCCGGCCCGTCCGCCTCGACCCGGTCCGCCGCCCCGCCCGGTCCGGCCGTCCGCCGGATCCGTCCGTGCGCCAGCACCGCGTCCAGCCCGTCCCGCGCCGCCGCGCCCAACTCGCCCTGCTCACGCGCGTCCTGGGCCGCCAGCTCGATCGCCTCGCGGGCCTGTCGGATCGCCGCCAGCCCCGCCTCGTCGGCCGTGCAGCGCCCGCTCAGCCCGTTGCTGGACAGCCAGATCCCGTACTGTTCGACGCCGGTGAGCGCGTCGTTGACGGGCGTTCCGGCCCAGCGGGTGTTGAGCAGATCGAGCGCCAGCGGCTCGCCGATCAGCGGTCGGTGGTCCCTCGGGTCCGGCATCACGTCAGTCATCGCTCTCCCTCGGCTCCGTTCGATTCTACGACCGCGCCCCGCGCCGTGAATTGGTATGGACCGTGTCCGGAATTCCGGCCATTCACTGTATGGAATCACCGGATTTACGGCGCTCCACAGTTGACTGTTTTTTAGCAACGAATTGCTTGGACATGGGACATCTCGAGCAGTTGTTCTGTCATGTTCTAGCCAGCGTTCACGACCCCGGAACGCCTGGCCCCTTGCCGGCCCCCACAGCCGGCCAGAGGAGGATCCGTTGCGCCCCCGCACCCTCGCACTCGCCGCGGCGATAGCCGTGCTGCCGCTGACCGCCGTCTCGCTCGGCGTCTCCGCCGCACAGGCCGCACCCGTCCCGCACGCCACCCCGCGCGTCGCCCTGCCGAACACCGTGAACCCGGCGGTGGCCCACTCGGAGAAGAAGGGCGACGTCCCCGCCGAGCAGCAGATCTCGGTGGCCGTCAGCCTCAAGCTGCGCAACTCCGACGCCCTGGACCGCTTCCTCACCGCGGTCGCCACGCCCGGCGCGCCGGAGTTCGGCAAGTACCTGACGCCGGAACAGTTCACCGCGCGGTTCGGCCCGACCCAGCAGGACGTCGACCAGGTCAAGGCGTACCTGACCGCGCAGGGCCTGACCGTCGCCGACGTGAGCGCCAACCGCCAGGTGGTCACCGCCCACGGCACCACCGCGCAGATCTCGCAGGCCTTCGGCACCCACGAGAGCTCCTACCTGGACCCGCAGCTGCAGCGCGCGTTCTTCGCCAACGACGCCGCCGCCTCGATCCCCGCCGACCTGGCCTCCGTGGTCCAGGGCGTGAGCGGCCTGGACAACCACGCGGTGCGCAAGACCCACCTGGCCAAGCCGAACGCGGTCACCCCGAACGCCGCCACCGCCACCCCGAGCGGCATGAGCCCGGCCCAGTACGACGGCGCCTACAACCTGAACAAGACCGGCGCCGACGGCACCGGCACGACGGTCGCCCTCTGGGAGTTCGACGGCTACCAGTCGTCCAACCTGACCACCTACGACTCGCAGTTCGGCCTGACCGGCCCGGCCGTCACCACCGTCTCGGTGGACGGCGCCAACTACGACTCCGCCCCCGGCCAGGGCCAGGGCGAGGTCGAGCTGGACAGCGAGATCGTCCGCGGCGCGGCCCCCAAGGCCACCCAGCTGGTCTACGAGGCCCCGAACAACGACCAGGGCGAGATCGACATGGCCAACAAGATCGTGGCCGACAACAAGGCCTCGGTCATCTCGATCTCCTGGGGCTCCTGCGAGCCGGACACCACCGCCGCCTCGATGACGGCCGTCGACAACGCCTTCAAGCAGGCCGCCGCCCAGGGCATCTCGATCTTCTCCGCCTCCGGCGACGACGGCTCGCGCGACTGCACCCGCTCCACCAGCGGCTCGACCGTCAAGGCCGTCGACTTCCCGGCGTCCAGCCCGCACCAGACCGGTGTCGGCGGCACCAACCTCAAGGTCGGCAGCAGCAACACCTACTCCTCGGAGAGCGCCTGGAGCACCGCCGGCGGCGGCGTCTCCACCGTGTTCAGCAAGCCGAGCTGGCAGACCGGCACCGGCGTCAGCGGCACCATGCGCACCGTCCCGGACGTCGCCTCCAACGCCGACCCGGCCAGCGGCTTCTCGATCTACACGGCCGGTGGCTGGCAGGTCTACGGCGGCACCAGCGCGGCCGCGCCGCTGTGGTCCGGCTACGCCGCCCAGTTCAACCAGAAGGCCAAGGCCGCCGGTCAGTCCGCCCTCGGCGAGGCGAGCCCGAAGCTGTACTCGGTCGCGAACAGCAGCAGCTACGGCAGCACCTTCCACGACGTGACCACCGGCGCCAACCAGGACTTCTCCGCCAAGGCCGGCTACGACCAGGTCACCGGCTGGGGCTCCCCGGTCGCCGACGCCCTGACCACCGCCCTGCTCGGCAGCAGCGGCACCACCCCGCCGCCCACCGGCGGCTGCACCGCCGCCCAGCTGATCGGCAACGGCGGCTTCGAGACCGGCACCGCCGCCCCGTGGACCACCTCCTCGGGCGTCGTCGACAACAGCAGCTCGCAGCCGGCGCACTCGGGCAGCTGGAAGGCCTGGCTGGACGGCTACGGCAGCACCCACACCGACACCCTGTCGCAGACCGTCTCGGTCCCGACCGGCTGCGCCTCCGCGACCCTCACCTTCTGGCTGCACATCGACACCGCGGAGACCGGCAGCACCGCGTACGACACGCTGACCCTGCAGGCCAACGGCACCAAGCTGAAGACCTGGTCCAACGTGAACGCGGCCTCCGGTTACGTGCAGCAGACCGTGGACCTGACCTCCTTCGCCGGCCAGACCGTGACCCTCAAGTTCACCGGCACCGAGGACGGCTCCAACCAGACCAGCTTCGTGATCGACGACGTCGCGCTGAACGTCAAGTGATCACCGGCTGACGGCACTGGGTAACCGCAGGTAGCACCACCCAGACCCCCGCCGGGGCGGCGCCACAGGGCCCGCCCCGGCGGTGTCCGTTTCCGCCCGCTCCCCCGCCCCCCGGCTCGCGTTCCGGCCGTGTTTCCGGACTGTTTCAAGATCGCTAACCCTCCGGTCCACCTGCCGTGACCACTGTCATACGCACGACTGATGACGTAGCCTCTCGACCGTGCATAGGGTTCCCCAAAGCTCGGTGAAGCCGCTGACGGCGCACCCCGGCGTCGGCCCGGTGCCACCGAACTCACCTGGTGGGGAGGGTCACCGCATGGCCGCACAGCAACCTCAGGACGCCGCGCGGCTGCGGCTGGTCGGATCGCGTACGGAGCGTCCCGATCCACCCGTGCCCGCGCCGTCCCCCGTCCCGGCCCAGACGGCCCCCGCGCCGTCCGCCGGTCGCCCCGCCCCGGCCGGCGGCTTCGCGGACGCCCTGCACCTGGCCATCGAGGCCAGCGGGCTCAGCCTGGACCGGATCCGCGCCGCCCTGGCCAAACGTGGCGTCAGGGTCAGCGTCACGACGCTGAGTTACTGGCGCCGCGGTCGCAGTCAGCCCGAGCGGGCCAGCTCGCTGCGCGCCGTCCACCTGCTGGAGGAGCTGCTCGGCCTGCCGCACAGCGCGCTCTCCTCGCTGCTCGGCCCGCCGCGCCCGCGCGGCCGCTGGGCCGCCGCCGCCAGCACCCTGCACCTCGGACTGGAGGACGTCTGGCCGGGCGAGCAGGAGATCGCCGCCATCTTCGCCGAGCTGGACGCCCCGCCGGCCGGCGAGCTGGAGCGGCTCAGCATCCACGACTCGTACTACGTGGACGCCCAGCGGCGCGGCAACCTGCTGCGGATGCGCCAGGTGGTGCGCGCCACGGTCGGCGGCGTCGGCCGCTGCATGGTCGTGCACAAGGCCGACGAGGAGGCCACCGGCTGCCCGGAGATCACCTCGGTGCGGCACGGCCGGCTCGGCCGGGTCCGCCGCCGCCCGGAGTCCGGGCTGACCGTCGCCGAGCTGATGCTGGACCGCCCGCTCGGGCTCGGCGACAGCACGGTCTTCGAGTACGAGGTGGAGATCCCGCCGGGCGGCCCGACCCTGGAGTACAGCCGCCGCTTCGCCACCCAGGTGCGCGAGTACGTGCTCCAGGTGCACTTCGACCCGGCGGCCGTCCCGGCGCACTGCGAGCGCTACGACCGCGAGCCGGGCGCCGACGTCGACCACCGCCGCGAGCAGCTGTGGATCGGTGCCTCGGCGAGCGCCCACGTCCTCTCGCCCGACCAGCAGCCGGGCCACATCGGCATCCGCTGGGAGTGGGCCTGATCCTTCGCCGCCGAGCCCCGCCGGACCATCCGGCGGGGCTTTCGCGTTCCCACACCCAAAACCTAACCACTTCATGCCTGAGTACTGGTTGACGGTGCATCACCTAACCCCTAACCTCATGAACACCGGTTAGGCAGGAGCCTCGCCGGAAGCCCCAGCCCCGGGAGTGACCAGGCATGTCCAGCACCACCCTGCTCCGCACCCTGAAGACCGGCCACGTGGGCCTGAACGTCACCGACCTGAACCGCTCGATCGACTTCTACCGCGCCGTCCTCGGCCTCCAGCTCGCCCACGAGGGCACCGACCCCGAGCGCCGCTACGCCATGCTCGGCCGGGACGGCCGCCTGGTGGTCACGCTCTGGCAGCAGAGCACCGGCGCCTTCTCCACCGCCACCCCCGGCCTGCACCACCTCTCCTTCGAGGTGGAGAGCCTCGACGAGGTCCGCGCCACCGAGAACCTGCTGCGCGAGCTGGGCGCCGAGTTCGCCTACGACGGCGTCGTCCCGCACGGCGAGGGCTCCGCCTCCGGCGGCATCTTCTTCAGCGACCCGGACGGCATCCGACTGGAGATCTACACCCGCACCGGGGTGGACGAGACCACCGCCGACGCCCCCACCACCGGCGCCCCGACCTGCGGCTTCTTCTAAACCACGCCTCTCACCCATCCCGAGCCGGCGCACCTGGTGAACCACGGGGGAGCACACCATGACGACCATCAGCACGCCCTACCACTCCGGTGAGCGGACCGCCCAGGCCCGCGCCGGGGTGACCGACCGGGCCGACCACGCCGGCCGGTCGATCCGCAGCACCGTCCCGGCGGTGGCCGCCCGCTTCCTGACCGAGCGGCGGATGCTGGTGGTCGGTGCCGCCGACCCGGACGGCCGGGTCTGGGCCACCCAGCTGTCCGGCCCGGCCGGTTTCCTGCAGGCCGCGGACGAGCGCACCATGACGGTCGCCGCCCGCCCGGCCGAGGCCGATCCGCTGGCCGAGGCACTGGCCCGGCCCGCGCAGGTCGGCACCATCGCCCTGGACCCGGCCGGCCGCCGCCGGATGCGGCTCAACGGCCGCTCGGCGCCGGACGGCCGGGGCGGGCTGCTGGTCCACGCCGAGGAGGTGGTGTCCAACTGCCCGAAGTACATCCAGCGCCGCACCCCGCTGGACCGCCCGGGCGCGGGCCTGCCCCGCACCGTCGCCGCCGGCCCGGCCCTGTCCACCGCGCAGCGGCTCGCCGTGAACACCTCGGACACCTTCTTCATCGCGACCGCAGGCCCGGACGGCCGGGTGGACGCCTCGCACCGCGGCGGCTTCCCCGGCTTCCTGGAGGCGGTGGCGCCGGACCGGGTGCGCTGGCCCGAGTACCGCGGCAACGCGATGTTCATGACGCTCGGGAACCTGGAGCTGGACCCGCGGGCCGGCCTGCTGCTGCCCGACTGGGAGACCGGCGGGGCGCTGCTGATCACCGGCGAGGCCCGCACCGACTGGTCCGAGGAGGCCCGGGAGGCCGCCCCGGGCGCCGAGCGGATGGTCGAACTGACCGTCACCGGCGTCCGCGAACTCGCCGACGCCACCCCGCTGACCTGGACCGATCCGGAGTACTCGCCCGCCAACCCGCGCTGATCACCCCTCAGGTCCCTACGATCTCCTGCCGTTCCCGCCCACCAGCGCCACGCCCGGAAGCCCTGGGGGTACCTCCCGGCCGAAGGCTGGGGGAGGGTCCTCACCCGTCCGGCGCAATCCGCCGCGCCACACCCCGCCCGCTTTGGGACTTTGGTCCCGATAACACGCGGAACCGGCCCGGGAAGGGCCCCTCCTGTCACTCCGTCAGGCGCCGACCGGGAAGACCGCAGGCTTGGCGCGGCAGCGAGGCCGACGGCATCCCCGGCCCGGACACCTGGCGCGCCCTCTTCTCCTGACCGGCCGAGGGCCCCTGCCCGGGGCCGCGCCTCAGCGCTTGCCGGACATCCAGTGGAACAGCCCCATCGCCACACTGGTCGCCAGGTTGAAACTGGACACCCCCGGCTGCATCGGCACCGCCACCAGCCGATCGGCCCGCGCCTTCAGCTCCGCCGACACCCCGTGCCGCTCGGTGCCGAAAGCGAGCAGCGCATCGTCCGGGAACGGCAGCTCCCGGATGTCCGTCCCCTCCGGATCCAGCACGTACAGCGGCCCCTCCGGCAGTTCCGGCAACGTCACCCGCTCCACAGCGGTGGCGAAGTGCAGCCCCGCACTGCCCCGCAGCACCGTCGGGTGCCACGGATCGAGCTCCCCCGTGGTCACCACCCCGGTCGCCCCGAACCCGGCCGCCAACCGGATCACCGCCCCGACGTTGCCCAGATTGCGCGGATTCTCCAGCACCACCACCGGCGCCCGCCGCGGCCGCCGCCCCAACGCCGCCCGGTTCGCCGCCACGGACGGCCGCACCGCCAACGCGATCACCCCGGTCGGATGCAACCGCGGCGCCAACCCCCGCAACCGCTCCTCCGGCAGCTCCACCGCCAACCGGTCCAACGCCGCCACCACATCCGGCGCCAGCTCCCCCGCCAACGCCAGCAACGCCCCCCGATCCGCCGTCAGCACCCGCCGGACCTCACCCCCGAACCGCAGCGCGTGCTTCAACGGATGGAACCCGTCCAGCAGCACCGCCCCCGGCTCCCGCTCGGCCACCCGCCACGCCCGCACCACCTCGTCATCCATGCCGCCCACTCTGCCACTCACGCCCCCCACCCCCTCCGAGCGGGCGTGCCCACACCAACCCCCCTACCGCCCCTCCGAACTCCCCCGCAGGGCCCGCTCCAGGTCCCGCAAGGCGACCCCCACCAACCGCGTCCCCGCCCGCACGACATCCCGCTGCACTCCCGCCGCCCCCTTCGCCAGCTGCTCCTCCAACCGCTCCTGCGCCGCCCGCACCGCCCCGAACTCCACCGGCCGCCCGGTCAGCAGCGCCCCCGCCGCGAGCGCCGTGGCCAGCTGGAGCTCCTCCGCGTACTCCGCCGCCCCCGGCACCGGATCGGCGTCGGCGGCCGGCAGGTGCGCCTCCAGCAGCACGGCCGCCCGGCCGAGGTGCCCGACGGCGGCCCGGGCCCGGTCGATCTGGCGCCGGGTGACCCCGGCCAGCCCGGACTCGTGCCGCCCCGGCTCGGCGTCGGCCCGCTGCATGGCCTGGATGAGCTCGGACCGCGCCTCCCGCGAGTCCAGCAGCGCCGACCGCACGACCCGCCCGCGCGGCCTCGCCGGCTGCTCGTAACAGGCGACCACCGCCGCCGCGTACCGCCCGGCCGCCGCCAGCCACTCGGCGAGCCGCTCCCCGAGCCGGGCGGTCTGCCAGGTGGGGAACAGCGCGTACGTCAGCAGCGCCAGCGACCCGCCGAGCAAAGTCATCCCCACCCGTTCGAAGGCCGTCTCCAGCGGGTTCCCCGCCTGCAGCCCGAGCAGGAACACCACGTACGTCGAGATCCCGACGGTCGTCAGCGCGTACCCGGTCCGGAACGCCAGGTACGCCCCGCCGATGCACAGCACGGCCAGCGCGGCGAGCACCCACTGGCCGGGGTGGGTGAGCTGCACCACCAACGTCGAGACCGCGACCCCGACCACCGTCCCGGCCAGCCGGGCGACGCCCCGGCTGTAGGTCTGGGCGAAGTCCGGCCGCATCACCATCGCGGCGGTCATCGGCGCCCAGTACCCGTGGTGGAACCCGGCCAGCCGGGCCACCAGGTAGGCGACGGTGACCACCCCGGACAGCCGGACGGCGTGCTGGAAGATCGCCGAGCGCGGCTGCAGCTGCCGTCGTACGGCCCGCAGCGCGACCGGCAGCATCCGGGAGATCGACGGCTTGTGCAGTGCCCCGCCGGCCCCGACCACGGGCGTGGTGATGGTGTCCTCGTCGCTGCGGTCCAGCGTGTCCGCGGCCTTGCGCAGCAGCCCGCCCAGCCGTCGGGCGGAGCGCCGGGCCGCGCCCTGGAGCCGCGCGCCCTCCTCCGGCCGGACCAGGGTGAGCGTGGCGCCGAGCGGTGGGGGTACCCCCGGCCGGAGGCTGGGGGAGAGCCGTACCGGGTCGCCGGTGCGGACCGCCCGGGCGAGGGCGTCCATCACCTCGGCGGCCGCTGCCAGCACCTCGCGCGCCCGGTCGCGCTCCGGCCCCTCCGCCGGGGCGCCCACCTTGGGGTCGGCGAGCGCGGCGAGGGTGGGGCGGATGCGTTCGGCGATGCCGCGCAGACCGCGCAGTTCGGGCGGCCGGTGGCGGTCCTGCCAGGGGGTCACGGCGGAGGCCTGTCGGGCGGTCATGAAGGGCTCCGGGTCCACGTGCGCGGTCGGATCCTGCCGCAACCGGCGGGCGTAGTCGGCGAGTTCGGCGTAGGTGTCGGCGAGGGCGTCCCGCTGGGCGGTCCAACTGCCGATCGGCCACAAGGTGATGACGGCGGCCTGGACGACCCCGCCGAACGAGGCGACCAGCCCGTGGCCGAGCGCGGTGGTCACGCTGACCGGGAGTTGGACCACGATCAGCATCACCGAGAGGGTGTTGGCGGTGACCACCCCGGCGGTAGGCCCGATCGCCCAGGCGAGCCCGGCCCCGAACGCCCACAGCGCGAGCAGCACCGGGAACAGCCCGTACACCCCGACGGCCAGGTAGCCGAGGAAGGAGCTGACCCCGAGCCCGACCCCGGCCGCGACGGCCAGGCTGGCGCGGGGCCGGAAGCTGCGCTGGAAGGTGGCCGCGCCGGCGATGAAGGCGCCCATCGCGGCCGAGGTGGCGAGTGCGACCCCGCCGAGGGCGAGCGTGGGGAAGAGCACCAGCGCCACGGCGAGCGCGCCGCGCAGCGCCCGCTTGGGGTCGGTCAGCGCCCGGTCCAGGGTGAGTCCGGTCCGCGCGGTGTCACGAAGAGCGGCGAACCAGGACATACCGCCATCCTAGGCCGCTGACCTGCTGACCCTTCGCCACAGCCGCCCGAGCCGTGCCGCCGCCCACAGCAACGCACCGGTCGGCAGGAACACCGCGTCCGCCGCGACCATCGCGAGCGAGAAAACCGGCAGCCCGAGCACCACCGCGATCCCCAGGTGCTCGGCCATCATCACCACCAGCAGCACGTTCTTGACCCGCCGGTTCATCAGCGTGAACGGGAAGGCGACCTGCAGGACCACCGTGCCGTACGAGATCAGGAAGACCGGCAGCAGCGCCGAGCCGACCAGCCCGGACAGGCCCGGCCAGGGGGTGAAGTAGTCCAGGTGCAGCGGGTAGTACAGCGCCGTGCCGTCCTGCCAGCGCGAGCCCTGCACCTTGTACCAGCCGGCCGTGGCGTAGACCAGCACCACCTCGGCGGCGATCACCAGCATCGCGCAGTTGTGCACCATGTTCGCCAGCGCGTCGAGCACCGCCCGCGGCTCGCCCGCCGGCCGCAGCCGGCCGAGCGCCCACCAGAGGCCGGCCACCGCCCAGAGCCCCCAGAACAGCGGCGCCCAGCCGAGGTACGGGAAGGCCGGGGAGGTCCAGGTCAGGCTGTCGCCGGAGAAGTCACCGGCCTGACAGACCGCCAGCGCCGCGCCGAGCAGCGCCCAGAGCACCACCCCGCCGCGCCCCGGCCCGGACCGCCGGGCGTCCAGTGACCAGACCTCGGCGCAGCGGGTGAAGACCAGGTAGATCGCCATCAGGTGGACGACGTTGTCCCCGCCGTCGCCGAGGAGGACGTCGCGGTTCTGCAGCGACAGCACGGTGACCAGGAACAGCACCGTGCTCGCCCTGGTCCGCCAGCCCAGCAGCACCGCCAGGGCGGCCAGCACGGCCAGGTGGTAGACCAGCTCGAACCAGAGCCGCCCGCCGAACCAGGGCAGCACGGTGAACGCCCCGTCATCGGCGAGCAGCCGCCCGGCGAGCTCCATCGACCAGGGCGCGCGGTCGCCGTACAGCACCCGCCGGTTGGGCCACTCCCGCAGCAGGTAGGCGAGCCAGACCAGCCCGAAGCCGATCCGCACCACCGCGGCCTGGTGCCGTCCGAGCACCCGCCCGCTGAACGCCTCCATCGCCCGCCCGAAGACCGCCACCGGCCCGCGCGCCGGCCCCGGCGCAGGCGGCACCACCGGATCAGGCGGCACCACCGGGTCAGGCGGCACCACCGGCGCGGGCGACGCCACCGGCGCGGGCGACGCCACAGCACCCGGCGGCTGCCCGCCCTGCCGCGGCACGCCTCCGAGCTCGACCGCCCCGGCCGGCTCCGCCGACGCCCCGTTCACCCCAACCCCCGGTAGTCCTCGTCCCCGACCGGCCACCACGGCAGCTCCCGCACCTTGGGCGCCGGCGGCCCGGCCTCACCGCTCCAGGACGGCGGCGACACGGTGGCCGAGGTCACCCGGAACTCGATCTCCAGGACGCGCTCGCCGTCCACCTCCCGGCCGATCCGCTGCAGCGCGATCCGCTTGAGGTACTGCTCGGCGAGCCTGCCGCGCGGATTGGTCGGCTTCTCGTCCTGCGGGTCGTGCGAGCCGTCGTAGAAGTCCCAGGCTCGGCGCAGCAGGTTCTGGTCGACGTGGCTGGGCGCCGGGTTGCCCCGGATCGCGGCGAGGTCCCGGGCGGTCAGCCCGATCCAGCCGTGGGTCCGGGTGGCGCCGCCGTCCGCGACGGTGCGCACCCGGGCGTCCAGGCTGATGTTCTGCTGCAGCGGATTGGGGGCGAACAGCTTCCAGTTCTGCTCGAACTCCGGGTACACCACCCCGTCCACCTCGTCCCGGTACTGCCGGGACAGCACGTTGTCGGGCGCGACGTGCAGGAACACCGCGGCGAGGAACAGCCCGGTGCCGCTGACCAGCGCCGCGGCGGCCAGGCCGAGGACGAGCTGCGCGGGCCCGGACCAGACGCGTCCGGGCGCGGCCCGGTCCGTGGTCTCCGTCATGGCCTCCCCCGCCCGATCGGCGCGCCGCCGGCCGGCACCGGCGCGTCGCGGCGCCCATCCTGCCCTACCCGCCCCCGGGCGGGCGCGGCGAGGCGCCGGGCGAGGCCCTATCCCCTCACGAGCCGCTACAGGACGAAGGCGGCCTGACCGCTGCTGCTGACCATCGGACGGCCCGCGCCCTCCCAGGCGTACATCCCGCCGTCCACGTTCACCGCGTCCCGGCCCTGCTGCACCAGGTACTGGACGACCTGCGCGGAACGGCCGCCGACCCGGCAGAGCACGTACAGCTTCTCGTCCGGCAGCTCGCCGATCCGGGCGATCACCTCGCCGATCGGGATGTGCAGCGCGCCGTCCACGTGGCCGGCGTCCCACTCGTCCTGCTCGCGCACGTCCAGCAGGGCGGCGTCGGCCGGTACGGAGGCGGCGTCGGTGGTGGGGATCTGCGCGAACATCGTGTGGCTCTCCTGGGGTCGGGTCGGGTCGGTGCCATTGTCGCCCACCGGGCCGGGGCCCGGGGCCCGATCACCGAGCAGCCGCTCCAGCTCGGCCTGCTGGGCGGCGGCCTTGGCGAGCAGCTCCTCGGCGAGCTGCTCCAGCAACCGGTCCGGGTCCTGCGGGGCGAGGGCGAGCAGCTGGCCCATCGGGGTCCGCTCCAGCCGGACCTGCTCGGTGGCGGTCTCGGCGATCTTGGCGGTCAGCCAGTCCAGCCGGCGGCGCAGCCAGCCCAGCCGGTCGGGGGAGTCGACGGCGGGCGCGGCCTCCGGCGCGGTGGACCACTCGGCGGCCAGGCTCTCCAGCGCGGCGGTGTCCCCGTACGCGTAGGCCTCGTTGACCCGGACCAGGAAGTCCGCCCGGCGCTGCTGCTCGGCCCCGTCGGTGGTCAGGTCCGGGTGGGCGCGGCGGACCAGCTCGCGGTAGATCCGCTGGGCCTCCTTCCCGGGCCGCACCCGGGCCGGTGCGGCGGGCGGCGGCGGGACGGCCTCGTCCGCGCCCTCACCGGACTTCTCCCGCACCGAGTCGAACAGCGCGTCCAGGTCGGGCAGCTCCTCGACCCGCTGCCGCGCCTCGGCGGCCCGGCGCAGGTCCTCGGGGTCACCGGTCCGCGCCGCGACGGCCTCGGCGACCAGCGCCTCCAGCTCGTCCAGCCGGGCGTAGAGCGGGCCGAGCAGCTGGTGGTGGATCAGCGCGAAGTTGTCGATCTCGACCCGCAGGGTCTGCACGTCCACGTCCATGCTGAGCCAGGCGAGCTCGGCCGCGGCCACCCGCTCCTCCAGCTCCTGCTGCTCCGGGTCCGTCCAGCGGACGGGGCTCTGCGCGCTCACGGTCTCGCCTCTGTCTCGTCCGGCCTGCTGGGTCCTGCGGGGCCGCCGAACGGGCGGCCCGGCCTGCCACCCTACCGCCGCATTCCAAGGCCCCGTCCGGGTGAAGCTGGAGTACGAACCGGCGCGCGACGCGCGACACGCAACCGATCCTGATGAATCTCCCCGTTTCGGTGTCGTGCCCGGCCCGGTCCGTGCTTCGCTGGTATCCGCACAGCGTGCCTTCCTCCGGAGAGAGGGCCGCCCCCAGGCGCGGCGGCCAGGCGGGAGCAGACCGAATCCATGGTGGCCGAGTCCAACTCCACACCGCTTCCGGCGGGCGCCGGGACCGCGCCGGGCGACCATCCGACCGGAGTGGCCGCCCTCGTCCGGCTCGCCCTGATCCTGGTCGACCGGACCGGTCGGATCGCCCAGTGGAGCCGGGCCGCCGAGGAGCTGTTCGGGCACCGCGCCGAGGCCGCCACCGACCGCCCCGCCTCGGGCCTGCTGCCCGCCCTGGAGTCCCGGCTGCTCGGCCGCTGCGCCGTACGCCGTCGCTGTGACGCCCTCGACACCCTGGCCGGGCTGACCGCCACCGGCCTTCCCTGGGCCGGCCGGCTGACCGTGACCGACCGCGAGGAGCACCAGCGCGACGTGCTCTGGTGGGCCTACCCGCTGCCCGGCCCGTCCGGCGGGCTGCTCGCCCTCGCCGCCGACGCCCGCCCGCTGCGCACCGGCGGGCCGCGGCTCGCGCTCGGCGAGCGCCTGCTGCCGTTCGCCCCCGCACCCTCCGCCCGGGGCGGCTTCCACGGGCTGACCGCCGCGCTCACCCCGCCCGCCGCCGAACTGCCCGAGCCGCTGGCCCGGCTGCTGCCCGCCGCCCACCGGGCGGCGCTGGGGGAGGCGGCGGCCCTGGGCGGGCTGCCCGCGCTGCGGCTGGACGCGGCCACCGTGCTGCCGGTGCTGCCCTCCGATCCGCAGGTCGGCACCGCCCACGCGGCCGCCGGCCTGGGCCGCCGCTACCCGACGCCCCAGCAGCGCGCCGCCCGGCTCGGTCCGCCGCCGCAGCCCGACCAGTCCGCACCCGGCCGCCGTCCCCCGAGCCCGCTGCCGGTCCAACGCGAACCGGCCCAACGAGAGCCCGCCCAGCGCGAACCACGCGACCCGGTCCAACACCAGTCCGCCCAGGGCAGCCCCGCCGTCCGCCCCACCGCCGTCCTCGGCGGACCGGTCGGCGCCCCGCCCGTCCAGTCCCCCACCGGAGGAGGAGCCACCATCGAGCAGCAGGCCGCCGCCGTCGGGCCGTCCGCCCACGGCCTCCCGCCGCGCCGCGCCGACCAGGCCCCGCCCGGCGCCATCCCCGCCCCCGCCGCTGCCGAGGGGCCGCCGAGCATCCGGCTGAGCCCGTTCCTCACCAACGGGCAGGCCGGCGAGCAGCTGGCCCTGCTGAACGAGGTGGGCGGCAAGGTCGGCACCACCCTGGACCTCGGCTTCACCGCCCACGAGCTGTGCCAGGTGCTGGTCCCCCGGGTCGCCGACTTCGCCTGCGTGGACCTCGTGGACGGCCTGATCTCGGACTCCGAGCTGCCGGTCGCCCGTCCGGACGACGACACGATGCTGCGCCGGGTCGCCCTGGTCTTCAACGAGACCGGCGGCGCCTGGGACCACGTGCTCGCCGAGGGCTCGCTGGTCAGCATGCCGCGCCGGACCCCGCCCGGCATGGCCCTGCAGCTGAACCAGCCGGTGCTGGTCCCGGTGGTCAGCGCGGACGTCGCGGTCGACTACGCCATCGCCCTCGGCGGCGCCCGGCTGGTCCCGGTGGTCTCCGGCCGCTCGATGCTGGTGGTCCCGCTGTCCGCCCGGGGCACCGTGCTGGGCATCCTCAAGCTGCTCCGGCTGCCGGACCGCGCCCCCTTCGACGAGAGCGACGCCGCCACCCTCAAGGAGCTCGCGGTCCGGGCGGCGCTGTCGCTGGACAACGCCCGGCTGCACCGCGCCGAGGCCCGGGTCGCCACCACCCTGCAGCGCTCGATGATCCCGACCCGCCCGCCGCAGATCCCCGGCGTGCAGATCGCCCACCGCTACCTGCCCGGCGATCCGAAGGCCGAGGTCGGCGGCGACTGGTTCGACGCGATCCAGCTGCCCGGCAGCCGGGTCGCCCTGGTGGTCGGCGACGTGATGGGCCACGGCATCCACTCGGCCGCCGCGATGGGCCGCTTCCGCACCGCGATGCAGACCCTCGCCGCCCTCGACCTGCCGCCCGGCCAGCTGCTGCGGCACCTGGACAACCTCGCCCAGAAGCTCGGCGACGACCACCTGGCCACCTGCCTGTACGCGGTCTACGACCCGATCAACCGGACCTGCGAGCTGGCCAGCGCCGGCCACGTCCCGCCCGTCCTGGTGCACCCGGACGGCACCGGCGAGCTGCTGGAGATCCCGGCCGGCGCGCCGATCGGCGTCGGCGGGGTGCCGTTCGTCGCCAAGACCATCGACGTCTCGGACGGCTCGATGCTGGTGCTGTGCACCGACGGACTGGTCGAGGTCCGGGGCGGGGACATAGGAGCCGGCCTGGCGGCGCTGTGCGGCAACCTGATCGACCCGCAGCAGAGCCCCGAGCAGGCCTGCGACGAGGTGCTGCGCCGCCTGCACTCGGACGACCGCAAGGACGACGTCGCCCTGCTGGTGGCCCGCTTCGACGGGGTCGCCCCGTCCGAGGTGGCCACCTGGGACCTCACCGTGGACCACCTCGAGGTCCGGCGGGCCCGTTCGCTGGTTCGCGAGCAGCTGGCCGCCTGGCACCTGGAGGCGCTCAGCGACACCACCGAACTGCTGGTCAGCGAACTGGTCACGAACGCCGTACGGGTCGCCCGGGACCGGGTGCAGCTCCAGCTGATCCGGGTGGACAAGCTGCTGGTCGAGGTCAGCGACGACAACCACAACCTGCCCTCGCTGGAGCCGGCCGAGCAACTCGGCGAGACCGGCCGCGGCCTCACCCTGGTCACCAAGCTCGCCGAACGCTGGGGCACCGCCCGCAAGGCGGTGGGCAAGGTCGTCTGGTTCGAGCTGCCCCTCCCGCACGCGTGACGGCCGCGTACGGGCAACGCCCGGTACGCGGCCGACACGCCAGATGGAGCGACCCTCAGGGGATGACGGCCCCCGCCGGACGGCGCCGGGCCTCCGCCGCGACCTCCAGGGAGGCGGTCGTGGCCACCGAGGTGGCGGCGCCGACCCCGGCCAGCACCCGCGGCCAGAAGTCCCCGAAGACCTCGACCGAGACGGCGAACAGCAGCGCGGTGATCACCGCGACCACGTGCTCCAGCCCGGCCAGGTTCGGCAGCCACACGGCCTCGCCGACCATCAGCGCCACCACCATGGCGGCGGTGAACCACGCCCGGGTGCGGAACGCGATGCAGATCGCCAGCGCCACCACCGCGGCCGACGGCCCGGTGTCCCGCACGTAGGCGACCCACTTCGGGAAGCCGAACACGTGGCCCGGCCCGATCGCCACGCCGACCCGGGCGAACAGCGTGCCCGCCAGGGTGCACGCGTACGCGACCACCAGGGTCATCCGCCGGCCGAGCACGACCTCGGCGACCGCGAAGACCACGAACACCTGGGCCAGCGCCCCCCAGACCGGCAGGTCCAGGGCCGGCACGTAAAGCGACAGCGGCGTCCGCAGCAGCGAGACGTCGAGCGGCAGCGAAGCCCGCACCACCCCGATGTGGTTGACGAAGCGCTCGCCGCCCGGCAGGTGCTGGACGATGCTGAACAGCAGGATCAGAAACGTCGCCACCGTGGCCAGCGGGAACGCGGCGAACCTCTTCCGCACCACCGCGCCCCGGACCGTCAGGTACAACGTTCCCCACTCGGCGACAGCGGCCGTTCCGGCTAGCGCCAGCGGCCCCTTTCGCACGCCCCCCGCGTGGGTCCTGTGAATCACAACCGTTTCTCCCGAATCCCCGAACTTGTCAGCTACCCCAACATTAGAAGCCAGTTAACAAATCCACATCGGCATGGATGGGGATCGAGGTCATCCTCAGGAGGGAGACGAATCCCCCCTCTGGACCCCCCTTATGACCGATGGCCCTATGTCCCCTACGGCTGGTGGTCCTGAGTACACCCCCGGGCGTCGGCCCCCCTCCGCCCCCCGGCGGAGGGCTACCCCTTCCCGTCCCGCGCCGCCACCGGCACCCTGGGCGCCACCACGGCGGCCCGCGCGTGCCGACGGCGGAACAGGGCGGGCAGGCTCGGCGCGACGATGAAACCCTCGGCGCGCGCGCTCGCGATGCCGATCCGCGGAATCTCGCTGCTCTTCTCGAACAGCAGGTAACGCGGTTCCCAGATCGGCCGGTACTTGGCGTTCGCGCGGTACAGCGACTCGATCTGCCACCAGCGCGAGAAGAACCCGAGGACGGAGCGCCAGAGCCGCAGCACCGGCCCGGCGCCGAGCCGCGAACCGCGCTCGAAGACCGAACGGAACATCGCGAAGTTCAGCGAGACCCGCTTCAGCCCCACCTCGTCGGCGCGCTGCAGCAGCTCGATCACCATGAACTCCACCAGGCCGTTGTCGGTGTCCCGGGCCCGGCGCATCAGGTCCAGCGAGAGCCCGTCCGGGCCCCACGGGACGAAGCTCAGCAGCGCCGCGAGCTCGCCGTCCGCGTTGTGGCACTCCAGCATCACGCAGCGGCCGTCACCCGGGTCGCCGAGCCGGCCCAGCGCCATCGAGAAGCCGCGCTCGGTCGCCCCGTCGCGCCACTCGTCGGCCTTGGCCACCAGCCGCGCCATCTCCGCCTCGGAGATGTCCTCGTGGCGGCGGACCCGCACCGTGTACCCGGCCCGCTTGACCCGGTTGTACGCCTGCCGGACCACCCGCATCGCGCGGCCCTCCAGCGAGAACTCGTCCAGCTCGACGATCGCCTCGTCGCCCAGCTCCAGCGCGTCCAGCCCGTGCCGGGCGTAGATCACCCCGGCCTCCTCGGAGGCGCCCATCACGGCCGGCGCCCAGGCGTGCTCCCGCGCCTCGGACAGCCAGGCCTCGATCGCGCCCGGCCAGGCCTCCGGGTCGCCGATCGGGTCGCCCGAGGCGAGCGAGACCCCGCCGACCACCCGGTAGGTCACCGCCGCCTTGCCGCTGGGGGAGAAGATCACCGCCTTGTCCCGGCGCAGCGCGAAGTAGCCCAGCGAGTCCCGCTCGCCCTGCCGCTCCAGCAGGCCGCGCAGCTTCGCCTCGTCCTCCGGGGTGAGCAGCTCCTTGCCGCGCGGGCTGCGGAAGGCCACGTACAGCACCAGCAGGAACAGCACCGCGCCCATCGCGTTGATCGCGGCGTTCACCCAGGTCGGGGCGGCGATCACCGAGCGCAGGTGCTCGGAGGGGGTGATGGTGACCATCCGGCCGACCGAGTAGCGGAAGAGGTCCCACCAGTCGGCGCCGTTCAGCTCGTTGGTCAGCCAGACCAGCAGCGCGCCGACCGAGCCGCCGAACAGCAGCCCGCCGACGAAGGTGGCCGCCGCGGTCTTCGGGTTGGAGGGGTCGCCCTTGGACGTGAACTCCTTGCGCCCGATCAGCAGCGCCAGCACGAACAGGCAGGTCAGGATGGTGGAGATGTAGTTGAGCGGGTGCTTGTTGAAGCGCTCGCCGGGCAGCACCATGGCCGCCAGGTACAGCAGGGCGAACACACTGCTGAGCGCCGCGTTGAAGATCCACGCGGCGCGCTTGCGCCGCCGCATCGCGACGGCGAGGAAGACCGACAGCACCGCGGCCGCCAGGCCGGAGGTCATCAGGTACGGGGTGAAGTACTCACCCTCGTTGTGCTCGCTGACCTGGTTCCCCCACGGCACCAGCAGCACCGTCGCCAGGTTCAGCAGCGCCAGCAGCCTGAGGTACCAGACGGAGGCGGCGGCGGCCCTCGGGCGCCAGCGGTCGAGCGGTCCGGCGGGCCGGGGCCCGGCGGAGGTGGCGGACGGCTCCGACTTCACAGTGGACGACACAGCTCAATTCCAAACGATCAGATGGTGGGGCGCATCCGCACACGGCCCGGCGCCGGGCGCCCGCACGGGCCCGACGGACTGACCGGCCGCCTCCGCCCACCGGCCGCCCGCATCGAGCGGCGGGCCGGAAAGGACAGCCAACTCCATGGTTCCGCACCATTCCTGAGAATTACGTGAACCGGGTAGCGGATTCCCACCCCCGCCGAACGGCGGGGTTCGTACCCGTCATTGGTTCGGCGCCCCGCCCCGCCTACCCCTACCCTCAAAAGCGACCCCCGCGGACCGACCGAACCCGGCCGCCCGAACCGAGGAGGCACCATCACCACCACCCACGTGCTGATCGTCGACGACGAGATCCTGGTCCGCTCGGGCCTCGGCCTGATCGTCGGCTCCGCCCCCGACCTGGAGGTGGTCGGCGACTGCTCCGGCGGGCAGGCCGAGGAGCACGTCCGGCGCCTGCGCCCGCACGTGGTGCTGCTCGACATCCGGATGCCCGACCTCGACGGCATCTCGGTGCTGCGCCGCCTGCGCGCCCTGCCCGACCCGCCCGCCGTCGCGATGCTCACCACCTTCGACACCGACGAGTACATCGGCACCGCGCTGCGGGCCGGCGCGGCCGGCTTCCTGCTCAAGGACACCGCCCCCGAGCAGCTGGTGCACGCGGTCCGGGTGCTCGCCGCGGGCGGCAACATCCTCTCCCCGACCGTCACCCGCACCGTGATCGGCGGCTACGTGGACGGCGGCGGCCCGGACGCCGAGGCCACCTCGCTGGCCCGCACCCTGACCGGCCGGGAGCTCGACGTGCTCGCCCTGCTCGGCGAGGGCCTGTCCAACGCCGAGATCGCCGACCGGCTCTTCCTCGGCACCGGCACGGTCAAGGACCACATCAGCGCGATCCTCGGCAAGCTCGGCGCCGCCAACCGGGTGCAGGCCGCCGTGCTCGCCCACCGGGCCGGTCTGGTCCGGCCCAAGCCCGGCGACGGGGCATGACGACCGTCGACCAGCTGCCGTCCAGACGGCTGCCCGCCTGGTGCACCGCGCCCTGGCTGATGCTGCTGCTGCCCGTCCTGTACTCCCTGCTGGACTCGGCGCTGGTGGCCCGGGACGCCGCCTGGTGGCAGATCGCGCTCTCCACGCTGGCCGCCGTCGCGCTGTTCTGGCGCCGCCGCTTCCCGGTGACGGTGCTGCTGCTCACCATGCCCGGCACCTGGGTCGAGCAGATCTGGCTGGCCCCGATCACCGCCGTCTACACGATCGCCACCGACCGCCCCGGCCCCCGGGTGCTGATCCCCTGCGCGACCCTGTTCACCCTGGTCACCTTCTTCCACTGGCCGCTGCCGACCCCGGTCATCGACCTCAGCCGGAACACCGCCCTGGACGCCATCCAGGCCGTGATGCTGGCCGCCGGCCCGGCCGCCACCGGCCGGCTCTCCCGCACCCGGCGGGAGCTGGCCGCCCGCCTGGACGAGCTGACCCGCGGCCAGGAGCGGGAGAGCCGGCTGCTCGCCGAGCGGGTGCTGATCAGCGAGCGCGGCCGGCTGGCCCGGGAGATGCACGACGTGGTCTCGCACCAGGTCAGCCTGATCAGCATCCAGGCCGGCGCGCTCCAGGTGAGCACCGCCGACCCGGCCGCCGCGGGCGTCGCCCGCACCATCCGCGAACTGTCCGTACGGACCCTGGACGAGCTGCGCCAGATGGTCGGGGTGCTGCGCGGCACCACCAACGGCCCGCTCCCGGACGCCCCGCTCGCCCCGCAGCCCCGGCTGGCCGACCTGCCCCGGCTGATCGAGCAGAGCGGGCTGACCGCCGACACCGAACTGAACCCCGGTGACCGCCCGTGGCCGGAGGCGGTCGAGCGGGCCGCCTACCGCACCATCCAGGAGGCGCTCACCAACATCACCAAGTACGCGCCGGAGGCGGTGGTGCACGTGAAGGTCCGGGCGAAGGGCCGCAGGCTGCGGGTCGAGGTCCGCAACGAGGCGCCGCGGGTCCACCCGGCCGAGATCCTGCCGGGCGGCGGCCACGGCCTGGTCGGCCTGCGCGAGCGCGCCCAGCTGCTGGGCGGCACCCTCACCGCGGGCCCCACCCAGGACGGCGGCTTCGAGGTCCGCGCCGAGCTCCCCGCCACCCGCTCCTGACCCCACCGTCCCGGCGGCCGCGCCCCGGCCGCCGGCTCCGGACGACGAGACGGCTCGGACGACAAGGAAGGCCGGACAACGAGAAAGCCCCGCAGATCCGAAGATCTGCGGGGCTTCGCTGTGCGCGAGGGGGGAGTTGAACCCCCACGCCCTTTCGGGCACTGGAACCTGAATCCAGCGCGTCTGCCTATTCCGCCACCCGCGCATGGGTGTTGTCTTCTTTGCCGTCCGATCCTCGGAACCGCCCGGTACCATGTGGCCCTTCGCGCTTCCTCGGTCCGGCTTCCCTTCCGGGCGGCCCTTCCGACGTGGAAAACAGTAGCACGACCTGGGGGGCTGCTCCGAATCGGTTTCCCGGGGAGACCAACCGCATCCGAACGGGTGCACGACGAACGGGCGAGCGAACGGCGGTGGGCGGCTCCGATGGACACACCTGGCGTGCCGCCCCCGAAATGCGTCACCCTGTGTGTCCGAGCCCACCCCCGGTCACCACGCGGTCCGGGAACCGTACGGAAGGGCCCGGCGTGGATACGATCAGTACGGAAGTACCGCAAGTAGGCACGACCGACTCTCCGGAGGACAGTCCCCCGGAGGGAGCCGGTCCACGGGCAGGCGAACGAACCCTGGAAGGGGGTGCCCCATGGGGATGCTGAAGAAGTTCGAGCAGCGGCTGGAGGGTCTCGTCAACGGCACCTTCGCCAAGGTGTTCAAGTCCGAGGTCCAGCCCGTCGAGATCGCCGGCGCTCTGCAGCGCGAGTGCGACAACAACGCGAGCATCTGGAACCGCGACCGCACCGTCGTGCCGAACGACTTCATCGTCGAGCTCAGCCCGCACGACCACGAGCGGCTCAGCCCCTACTCGGGACAGCTCGGAACCGAGCTCGCCGGCATGGTCCGCGAGTACGCCGAGGCCCAGCGGTACACCTTCATGGGCCCGCTCCAGGTGAACCTGGAGAAGGCCGACGACCTGGACACCGGCCTGTACCGGGTGCGCAGCCGCACCCTCGCCGCCGAGGAGCCCCAGCAGTACGCCGCGCCGCCGCAGCCCGGCTACGACCGCCAGCCGGCCGCGCCGGCCCCCGGCGCGCCGTGGCAGCAGGGCGGCGCCGAGCAGTACAACGCGCCCCCGCCGCCGCCCGCACCTCCCGCGATGCCCCCGGGCCCTCCGGCCGGCGGCAACGTCCGCAACTTCCCCGGGGCCGGCCACGGCGCCTCGGTCCGCCGCTGGATCGAGGTGAACGGCGCCCGCCACCAGATCACCGGCGCGGCCTGCGTGCTCGGGCGCTCGACCGAGGCGGACGTGCGGATCGACGACCCGGGGGTCTCGCGCAAGCACGCCGAGATCCGCCCCGGCACCCCTTCGATGGTCCTCGACCTGGGGTCCACCAACGGCATCGTGGTGGACGGGCAGCACACCCAGCGCGCTACGCTCCGCGACGGCTCCCGAATCGTCGTGGGCTCCACCACCATCGTCTACCGGCAGGTCGAAGGGTAGTGTCCGAGTTGTTCGCGCGCCTCGCTCACCGACTGGCGGGACGGTCATGTCAGAACTGACCCTCACGGTCATGCGACTGGGCTTCCTGGCCGTGCTGTGGCTGTTCGTCATCGTCGCGATCCAGGTGATCCGCAGCGACCTGTTCGGCACCAAGGTGAACCCCCGCACCTCCCGCCGCGGCGCCGCCACGGCGTCCGGCGGCGGCGCGGCGACCACCACGGCGCCCGGACGTCCCGCCGCCCCGGCCCCCGGCAACGCCGGCGCGGGCCAGACCCAGGGCGGCGGCCGCCGCCGCGGCGCCCCGACCCAGCTCGTCGTGGTGCAGGGCTCGCTGGCCGGGACCACGGTCGCGCTGCAGGGCCAGACCATCACGCTGGGCCGCGCGCACGACTCCACCATCGTGCTGGACGACGACTACGCGTCCTCCCGGCATGCCAGGATCTATCCGGATCAGACTGGGCAGTGGACGGTCGAGGATCTAGGCTCCACCAACGGCACCTATCTGGACCGGCAGCGCCTGACCGCGCCCACCCCGCTCCAGCCGGGCATGCCGATCCGTATCGGCAGGACCGTCATCGAACTGCGGAAGTAGTAGCGCATGAGGGACAGCATCCCGTCCATGACCCAGAGGGGGGCACAGGTCGCATGACCCTGGTGCTGCGCTTCGCCGCCGGCTCCCACAAGGGACTGATCCGGGAGGGGAACGAGGACTCCGGCTACGCCGGGCCGCGGCTGCTGGCCGTGGCCGACGGCATGGGCGGCGCCGCGGCCGGCGAGGTCGCGTCCTCCGAGGTGCTCGGCTCGATCGTCCGACTGGACGAGGACGTGCCGGGCGCCGACCTGCTGACCCTGCTGGGCGACGCCGTCCAGGGCGCCAACGACCGGCTCCGGCAGATGGTCGAGGAGGACCCGCAGCTGGAGGGCATGGGCTGCACCCTGACCGCCATGCTGTGGACCGGCCAGCGGATGGGCCTGGTGCACGTCGGCGACTCCCGCGCCTACCTGCTGCGCGACGGCTCGCTGGTGCAGATCACCCAGGACCACACCTGGGTGCAGCGCCTGGTCGACGAGGGCCGGATCACGCCCGAGGAGGCCGAGACCCACCCCCAGCGCTCGCTGCTGATGCGGGCCCTGGACGGCCGCGGTCAGGTCGAACCGGACCTGTCGATCCGCGAGGTCCGGGCCGGCGACCGCTACCTGCTCTGCTCCGACGGCCTCTCCGGCCCGGTCAGCCACCAGACCCTGCAGGACACCCTCGGCAGCTACTACTCGCCCGAGCAGACCGTGCAGGAGCTGATCCAGCTCGCGCTGCGCGGCGGCGGTCCGGACAACATCACCTGCATCGTGGCGGACGTCATCGACGTCGGCGCCACGGACACCATGAGCGGCCAGTTCAACGACGTCCCGGTGGTGGTCGGCGCGGTCGCCGACACCCCGCCGTCCTCGACCGCCGCCGACCACTCGATCGCGGACACCCCGGCCGGCCGCGCCGCCGGCCTGGGCCGCGGCCCGCAGGGCGCCTTCGGCCCGGCCGAGGGCTACGAGGGCTACGGCGCCGCCCAGGGCGGCTTCGGTCCCGCCGAGGGCTACCAGGGCGAGGAGGGCTACGGCTACCCCGTCGAGCCCTCGGTGTACGGCACCGAGGAGTTCGACGAGGAGCAGCCCCCCAAGCGCAAGCGCCGCGGCCTGACCGTCTCGCTGGCCGTCCTGGTCACGCTCGGCCTGCTCGGCGGCGCCGGGTACTTCGGCTACCAGTGGACGCAGGGCCAGTACTACATCGGCGAGGACGGCGACCACGTCGCGATCTACCAGGGCATCAACCAGAACCTGGCCGGTCTGAGCCTCTCCTCGGTGCACGAGTCGCACAGCGACGCGCCGCTGAAGTGGCTGCCGCAGGACCAGCGCGCCCAGGTGAGCAAGACCATCTCGGTCGGCAGCCTGAACGACGCCGAGAAGACGATGAACGACCTCGTGGGCTGGGCCAAGCTGTGCCAGCGGGTCGCCGGCGCGGCCCCGCAGGGCACCCAGCCGACCCCGGCCACCAAGAGCTCGTTCGTGACCGCCACGCCGGCCACCCCGGGAGAGCGGGAGAAGCGCAACCCGACCGCGACCGCGCCGAGCGCCACGCCGACCCCGAGCGCCCCGGCCACGCCCGCCCCGACGCAGAACGCCACCCCTCCGGTGGCCGCCGCCCCGAGCGAGCAGGCCCAGCCGCCCCAGCAGCAGCTGAGCGACGACGACCGCGCCCGGGCCGAATCCTGCCCGAAGCCGTGACCTCCGTGATCCGACATAGGTCCGCCCGGCGCGGGCCCGCCGGCCGTCAGGGAGCGGTCACCACGTGAGCAGCTACAACCTGAGCGGCGACACCGGCCGCGCCGGCGGCCGGCGCCGGGCGGCGGCCGGGCGCGTCGTGCCGCGGCGCCGGGGCAACACCACCATCTCGCCCCAGGGCACGCCGAACCGGCGCAACACCGAGCTGGCCCTGCTGGTCTTCGCGGTCCTGCTGCCGATCCTGGCGTACGCCAACGTGGGGCTGGCGATGGACTCCCGGCTGCCCGCCGGCATGCTCGGCTACGGCCTCGGCATGGGCTCGCTGGCGCTGGTCGCGCACCTGCTGGTACGCCGCTTCGCGCCGTACGCGGACCCGCTGATGCTGCCGATCGCCACGCTGCTGAACGGGCTGGGCGTGGTGATGATCTGGCGGCTGGACAAGGCCGGCCGCCTGCTCAGCGGCAACTTCCCGGCGGCCCGCAACCAGCTGATGTGGTCGGCCCTCGGGATCACGCTGTTCATCGGCGTCATGGTCTTCCTGAAGGACCACCGGGTGCTCCAGCGCTACACCTACATCTCGATGGTGGCGGCGCTGGTGCTGCTCGCCGCGCCGGCCTTCTTCCCGGCCCGGGCCGAGGACTTCGGCGCGAAGATCTGGATCCGGATGGGCAGCTTCTCCATCCAGCCCGGCGAGTTCGCCAAGATCGTCCTGACCGTGTTCTTCGCCGGCTACCTGATGGTCAAGCGGGACGCCCTGGCGCTGGCCAGCCGCCGCTTCATGGGCCTGTACCTGCCGCGCGGCCGCGACCTCGGCCCGATCATCGTGATCTGGCTGCTCAGCCTGCTGATCCTGGTCTTCGAGAACGACCTCGGCACGTCCTTCCTGTTCTTCGGCCTCTTCGTGGTGATGCTCTACGTCGCCACCGAGCGGACCAGCTGGATCCTGTTCGGCCTGCTGATGTCGGTCGGCGGCGCGGCCGCGGTCGCCACGACCACCAGCCACGTCAAGGTCCGCATCGACGCCTGGCTCGACCCGATGGCCGCCTTCTCCCCGCACCCGCCCAAGGGCGCGACCGAGCAGATCGGCCAGTCGCTGATGGCGCTCGGCTCCGGCGGGGTGACCGGCTCCGGCCTCGGCCAGGGCCGCTCCTGGCTGATCAACTTCGCCGCCAAGAGCGACTTCATCCTGGGTTCCTTCGGCGAGGAGCTCGGGCTCACCGGCCTGATGGCGATCTTCCTGCTGTACGCCCTGCTGGTGCAGCGCGGCCTGCGCACCGCCCTCGCCGCCCGCGACCCCTTCGGCAAGCTGTTCGCCGTCGGGCTGTCCTCGGCGATGGCGCTGCAGGTGTTCGTCGTCGCCGGCGGGGTCACCGGACTGATCCCGCTGACCGGTATGACCATGCCGTTCCTGGCTCAGGGCGGGTCGTCCGTCGTTGCCAACTGGGCGCTGGTCGCGATCCTGCTGAAGATCAGCGACAGCGCCCGCCGTCCCGGGGTCGTACCGGCCCCGGCCACCGAGGGCCAGGGAGGATCCGCCCGATGAACAAGCCGATCCGACGGATCTCGATCTTCTGCCTGGTGCTGATCCTGGCCCTGATGGTGCGCGCCAACTGGGTGCAGGGCGTCCAGGCCGACGCCCTGGCCACCAACAAGAACAACAAGCGCCAGCTGTACGACCGCTACGCCCACCCGCGCGGCAACATCATCGCGGGCGGCCAGCCGGTCACCTCGTCCGACTTCGTCAACGGCGTGCGCTTCAAGTACAAGACCTCCTGGGTCGACGGCCCGATGTGGGCCCCGGTCACCGGGTTCTCCACGCTGGGCCAGAGCAGCGGCCTGGAGGCGCTGGAGGACGGCGTCCTCTCCGGCAGCGACGACCGGCTGTTCTTCCGCAACACCCTGGACATGCTCACCGGGGAGCCCAAGAAGGGCGGCGACGTCGTCACGACGATCAACCCCAAGGTGCAGAAGGCCGCGTGGGACGCCATGAACGGCAAGAAGGGCGCGGTGGTCGCGCTCGACCCGAAGACCGGCGCCATCCTCGCCCTGGTCTCCGCGCCGTCCTACGACCCGGGCACCATCTCCGGCTACGACAACGACGCCACCAAGGCGTGGAACGACCTCAACGCCGACCCGAACAAGCCGCTGGACAACCGGGCGCTGAAGTACACCTATCCGCCCGGCTCGACGTTCAAGCTGGTCACCGCGACCGCCGCGTTCGAGAACGGGATGTTCCAGAGCATCGACGACGCCACCTCGACCCCGGACCCGTACACCCTGCCCGGCACCCAGACCACGCTGAAGAACGAGAGCCCGAACGAGCGCTGCGAGAACGCCACCGTCAAGGCCGGGATGGACCAGTCCTGCAACACGGTCTTCGCCAAGATCGGCGCGGACCTGGGCAAGGACAAGATGCGGGCGCAGGCCGAGAAGTTCGGCTTCAACAGCACCATCGACACACCGGTCCGGGCCGAGAAGAGCGTCTTCCCGAACAGCGCCAGCCTGGACGGCACCGCTCAGGACTCGATCGGCCAGCACGACACCCGCGCCACCCCGCTGCAGGTCGCCATGGTCTCCGCGGCGATCGCCAACAACGGCAGCCTGATGCAGCCCTACCTGGTCGACCAGGAGCGCTCGGCCTCGCTGACCACCCTCTCCAAGCACACCGAGAAGCAGTTCTCCCAGGCGATGAGCCCGGCCACCGCGCAGAAGATGCAGGACCTGATGGTCTCGGTGGTCCAGGACGGCACCGGCAAGAACGCCCAGATCCCGGGCGTCCAGGTCGGCGGCAAGACCGGCACCGCGCAGCACGGCGAGAACAACTCCGGACTGCCGTACGCCTGGTTCACCTCTTGGGCCAAGACCCCGGACGGCCAGTCGGTCGCGGTCGCGGTGGTGGTCGAGGACGGCTCCGACAACCGCGACGGCATCAGCGGCGGCCGGCTCGCCGCGCCGATCGCCAAGGCGGTGATGCAGGCCGCACTCGGCAAGTAGGGGCCTTAGTGAGGTGAATGTCACGATCGGTACCCCCGTCCCGATACCGGTCTGATATCGGCCGACGGCTGACTCCGGTCCGGTGCGGTGCGACCGGTAGCGTATCCGCCAGCAGCGGGTGTGCCCGTTGCCGCCCGCGAGGCGGCGCACGGCCCGGCCGGAGAACCGGTCGCGGCGCGCGCGGCGTCACCCAGAGCGTGCGGGGACACCTACGTCACAACCTCACCGGCGGGTGAGGGAGAGGGTCGGAACTATGGAAGAGCCTCGTCGCCTCGGCGGCAGGTACGAGCTCGGCGGCGTCCTCGGACGCGGCGGCATGGCCGAGGTGTACCTCGGCCATGACACCCGGCTCGGCCGTTCCGTCGCAGTGAAGACGCTCCGGGCCGACATGGCCCGGGATCCGTCGTTCCAGGCCCGCTTCCGCCGCGAGGCACAGTCCGCGGCGTCGCTGAACCACCCCGCGATCGTCGCCGTGTACGACACCGGCGAGGACTACATCGACGGGATCTCCATCCCGTACATCGTGATGGAGTACGTCGAGGGCTCGACGCTGCGCGAGCTGCTGCACTCCGGCCGCCGACTGCTGCCCGAGCGCGCGCTGGAGATGACCATCGGCATCCTCCAGGCCCTGGAGTACTCGCACCGGGCCGGCATCGTGCACCGCGACATCAAGCCGGCCAACGTGATGCTGACCCGGCAGGGCAACGTCAAGGTGATGGACTTCGGCATCGCCCGCGCGATGGGCGACGCCGGCATGACCATGACCCAGACCTCGGCCGTGATCGGCACCGCCCAGTACCTCTCCCCCGAGCAGGCCAAGGGCGAGCAGGTCGACGCCCGCTCCGACCTCTACTCCACCGGCTGCCTGCTCTACGAGCTGCTGACCGTCCGCCCGCCGTTCGTCGGCGACTCCCCGGTCGCGGTGGCCTACCAGCACGTCCGGGAGGAGCCGCAGCCGCCGTCGGTCTTCGACCCCGAGGTGCGCCCCGAGGTCGACGCGATCGTGCTGAAGGCGCTCGCCAAGGAACGCGACTACCGCTACCAGAGCGCCGACGAGATGCGCGACGACATCGAGCGCTTCCTCGACGGCCTCCCGGTCGCCGCCGCCCAGCAGGCCGCCGCCTACGGGATGGGCGCGGCCGGGTACGGCTACGACCAGAACGGCTACCCGCAGCAGCACGACCCGTACGGCCAGACCAACGTGCTGCCGCAGCAGCCCGGCGGCCCGACCACCCTGCTGCCGCAGGCCGGTGCCCAGCCCGGCGGCTACGACGACGGCTACGGCCAGACCTACGCCGGCGCCCAGGGCGGCGGCCACGACGGCTACGACGACGGCTACGGCCAGGGCGGCGGCCGGCGCGGCGAGGACCGGCCGAAGAAGGGCAACACCTCCTGGATCGTGCTGGCGGTGGCCGCCGTGCTGGTCCTGGTCGGCACCTTCTTCGTGGCCCAGGCGATGTTCAGCGACAAGGGCAGCACGGGCGGCGCCAAGGTGACGGCGCCGAACCTGGTCGGCAGGAGCCTGGCGGACGCGAAGACCGCGGCGACCGCGGCCGGCCCCAAGCTCGTGGTCACCGAGGGCGACAAGATCGCCTGCCCGGACGCCAACGTCAAGAAGGACCAGGTCTGCACCCAGACCCCGGCGGGCGGCACCCAGGTCGCCGAGGACGCCCGCATCACCGTGCAGCTCTCCTCCGGTCCGGCCAAGCTGCAGATGCCGGCGCTGACCGGCAAGACCAAGGACCAGGCGATGCAGCTGCTGACGTCCCTGGGCTTCAGCAACATCGCCGCCGCCGACTACAAGGACGACGACACCGCCCCGCAGGACACCGTCCTCGCCCAGGACCCGGCGGCCGGCGCGACCGCCGACCCGAGCGCCCCGGTCAAGCTGACGGTCTCGCAGGGCAAGACCAAGCAGACCGTCCCCAGCGTGGTGGGCATGCAGAAGGACGACGCGCAGAACCAGCTGCAGCAGCTGGGCTTCCAGGTCGACACCTCGAAGACCACCCCGACCAACGACCCCACCAAGGTCAACACCGTCGCCTCGCAGTCGGTCGCGCCCAACACCAAGGTCCCGACCAGTACGAAGATCTCCCTGACGATCTACAAGGCGCCGGACAAGTCCGTCGTCCCGCCGCTGCAGAACTCCAAGCTGTCGGACGCCATCGCCGCGCTGTCCAAGGCCGGCCTGGGCTACACCGTGGTCAGCGGCCCGCAGGACCAGAACGCGACCGTCGTGCAGAGCATCCCGGGCGCCGGCACCCCGCTGGACCCGAACACCCAGGTGCAGCTGGTCACCCGTCCGGCCGATCCGGCCAAAGGGGGCGACACCACCACCACGCCCCCCGGCAAAGGGAACCCCTAAGCCCTTCTTCCCCTGGTTCTGAGGGCCGGTCATCCCGAGCAGTGAACGCCCGAGGGCCCGTCGCGACCACCGCGACGGGCCCTCGGGCGTCCTGCCGACCGAACCTGAGCCGGCCTCAGTGCCGCAGCTCCGGCGGCGGGGTGCGCTTGGCGTCCATGTCGTCCACCCGCACCAGGCTCCCCCAGACGGCCATCCGGTACCGCGAGGTGTACACCGGCGTGCAGGTGGTCAGGGTGATGTACCGGCCGGGGCCGGTGTACCCGGAGCTCGCCGGGACGGGCGCGACGATGCCGGTGTCGTACTTGGAGGTCTCCGGCAGGGTGTTGTCGACCTTGTAGACGTACCACTTGTCCCGGGTCTCGACCACGATCGCGTCGCCGCGGTGGACGGCGTCCAGGTCGTGGAACCTGGCGCCGTGGCCGTCCCGGTGGGCGGCCAGCGCGAAGTTGCCCGCCTGGTCCCAGGGCATCGCGGCCTTGTAGGGCGCCTCGTACACGCCCGCCACGCCCTCGTCCAGGACGGCGGTGGAGGTGCCCATCCGGATCAGCACCTGGTAGTTCCGGCCCATCGCCGGGACGTGCAGGAAGCCCACGTCGTTCCCGATCGCGGGCGGCGCCACGGCCGCCCCGCCGGGTGCGGGGGCGGCGCCGGGCCCGACCGGGGGTCCGGGGGTCGGGCCGGCCGCCCAGGAGCTGCGCAGCTTGTCCGCGGCGGCCGATGCGGAGCGGTCCGCCTGCACGTTGGTCCACCACAGCGACCAGGCCACGAACAGGCCGAGCACCAGGCCCAGGGTGATCAGCAGCTCGCCGAAAACGCCCAGCGCGGCCAGCGCCCGGCTCCGCCCGCCGCGGTCCTTCCCGGCGGCCCGCCGTTCGGGCGGGGGGAAGGCCTCCTCGGCCGGCTCGGCCGACCGCGCGGTCCCGTCGTCCTGCATCTGCGGTGCTCCCCCTCCGAAACCGGGCCCCGGGCGGCTATCCGCCCGTGATCGCGGCCGGCTTGCCCTGGCTCCGCGGCCGCTCCTCGATCATCTTGCCAAAGAGGATGAGCCGGTACTTGGAGGTGAACTCCGGGGTGCAGGTCGTCAGCGTGATGTACCGGCCGGGGCCGGTGTACCCGGAGCCGTTCGGCACCGGCTTGATCACGCTCACGTTGCTGGGGGGAGTCTGCGGGATGCCGCCGGTGATCTCGTAGGTGTAGTACCCGAAGGAGGTCTCCACCACGACCTTGTCGCCCTTGCCCAGCTGGTTGATGTACCGGAACGGCTCGCCGTGGGTGTTGCGGTGCGCGGCCAGCGCGAAGTTGCCCGCCTGGTCGCCCGGCATCGCGGTGCCGGTGTAGTGGCCGACCAGGCCCTTGTCGAGCACCGCCGACTTGGAGGTGCCCTCGGCGATCGGGAACTTCAGGCCCAGCTTGGGCAGGTAGATGATGGCGAAGCCCTTGCCGGGCTCGAACACCTCGGGCTTGTTGGGGTCCGGGGCCCCCGGCCCCGCGCCGGGCGGCTGGGCGCCCCACTGCTGCTCCAGCTGGTCCCGGGCCCCGCTGGCGGCCTCGTCGGCCTGCACGTTGGTCCACCAGAGCTGGTAGGCGACGAACAGCAGCATCACCACGCCGAGGGTGATGCACATCTCGCCGACGAACCGGGCGGCCACCACGACCGCGGACTCCTTGGGGCGCGGCCCCTGGGCTCCCCGGCCCTTCGCCCGGCGCCGTCCGCCGCCCGAGCGGACCGAGGTCCGGCCCTGGGCGGCCCGGCGGCGCTCGGCCCGGCCGCCGGTGGGCGGGGCGGACTCGGCGGGCGGCTCGGCGCCGTCGGCGGGCAGGCGCAGCTGGAGGGTCTGGTCGGGCAGCCACGGGTATTCGGGCCCGCCCGCGACGGGCTGCTCGGCCTGCTCGTACACGCCCCAGCCGTCCTCGGGCGCGCCCTGGACCGGGTGCTCCTGCGGATACCGGCCGCCCTGGCCCCCGACGCCGTACTGCGGGGAGTCGTACGGCGGGAAGTCGTCCGGCCGGGCGCCGCCGTACTGCTGCGGCGCCCCGTACGGGCCGGCCTCCGGCTGGTAACGCCCCTCCGGACGCACCGCGGTCACGCCGCTCAGCCCCGGCCGATCACCGGGGCGAGCCCGGCCGACCGGTCCACGGCCTGCGGGAAGCCGCACTCCGCCAGCCAGTTGGCGAGCATCCGGTGCCCGCCCTCGGTCAGCACCGACTCGGGGTGGAACTGCACGCCCTCGACGGGCAGTTCACGGTGCCGCAGGCCCATGATCACGCCGCTGCCGGTCCGGGCGGTGACCACCAGCTGGTCCGGCACGGTGGCCGGGTCGACGGCCAGCGAGTGGTAGCGGGTCGCGGTCAGCGGCGAGGGCAGGCCCTCGAACACCCCACCGTCCTCGTGCTCGACCAGCGAGGTCTTGCCGTGCAGCAGCTCCGGCGCCCGGCCGACCACCGCGCCGTAGGCGACCGCGATCGACTGCAGGCCCAGGCAGACGCCGAACACCGGCAGCCCGATCCCCGCGCAGTGGTGCACCATCGCGATGCAGACCCCGGCCTCCTCGGGCGACCCGGGCCCGGGGGAGAGCAGCACCCCGTCGAAGCCCTCCTCCCCCGCCCGGCGGACGGCGTGCTCGACGGTCACCTCGTCATTGCGCACCACCTCGCAGGTGGCGCCGAGCTGGTACAGGTACTGGACCAGGTTGAAGACGAAGCTGTCGTAGTTGTCCACGACCAGGATGCGGGGCGGGGTCGACTGGGTGGTCATGCGCGCGTGGTCTCCGTGGGATGCGGTGCTGGGGTGAAGTTCCGGGCCCGCCGGGTCAGCCGGCCGCGGCTCCGTCGCCGCCGTCCACTGTGACGTCACCGAAGGGGAGCAGCGGTTCCGCCCACGGGAAGACGTAGGTGAAGAGGAGGTAGACGATCCCCAGGATCAGGAGCAGCGAGATGAGGGCACGGACCAGGGTGTTCCCCGGGAGGTGACGCCAGATCCAGCCGTACATGGTGCTCCCTCGAGGTAGCGGACTGGGGTCAAGAGTAGACCCGGGATCAACGCCCGCGAGGCCGGTCCGTCACTGGTGCTACTGCTGTCCGCCCGCCGAACGGAGTTCGGTGGTGCCGGAGTAGCCGGGCAGCGTCAGATCGCCGCTCTCCTGGACCTTCCAGCCCAGGCCGTACGCCTGGACGTACTGCAGGTAGCTGCGGATCGCCGGGTCCGCCTCGACGGCCGAGCGCAGGGCGTCCGTCTTCCCCACCGCCCTGATCACGTACGGCGGGGAGTAGACCCGGCCCTGGAGCAGCAGGGTGTTGCCCACGCAGCGGACGGCGCTGGTGGAGATCAGCCGCTGGTCCATCACCTGCACGCCCGCGGCGCCGCCCCGCCACAGCGCGTTGACCACCGCCTGGATGTCCTGCTGGTGGATGACCAGGTCGTTGACGCCCGGTTCGGGGACCCCGGGGATGCGCGCGGTGGCGTTCGGCGGGGCGTCGTTGAGGGTGACGGTCAGCCCGCCGCCCTGCACCGGTTCCAGGGCCGCGCCGAGCCGCAGGCCGCTCAGCCGCGCCGTGTCGGCGGGGTCGTTGCCCTGCTGCTCGGTGAGCTCCTGGGCCCGGGACTGGAGGTCGGCCAGCTGGGCCTGCGCCTGCTGGTTCTGCGAGCTGCGCTGGCGGATCACGTCGCCGAGGCTCAGCAGCGAGTTGTCGGTCCGCAGGTCGGTGCCGCGGGCGGTCTGGGCGCTGATGTAGAAGAGCAGACCGGCGAGCGCGAACACGGCGCAGGTCAGGGCACGTCCGACAATTCGGATGCCGGAACGGCGGGTGACGGCCTTCCCGGGGGGAATCGACAAATTAGTCACCGTACCCTTATCTCCTTGAGACCCGCCGAGCCACTACGCTAACGGACGCCGGTGGCAGGTGGGGGAGCGGTCCCAGAGCGCTCCCCGCGACCGACCGTCGGCGTCTCACCCGCTGCACCTCTGCGCGGTCTCACAGCGCATCGACAGGAGAGCTCCTCGTGCCGAAGTCTCGACTCCGCAAGAAGTCCGACTACACCCCGCCGACCACGGCCGCGGTGAAGATCAGCTCGGGCCGCGGTTGGGTCGCGCCGCTGATGCTGGCACTGTTCCTGATCGGCCTGGTGTGGATCGTCACCTACTACGTGACCAGCGGCAGCTACCCGGTCGAGAGCTGGCGGAACTGGAACATCCTGGTCGGCTTCGGCTTCATCGCGGCCGGGTTCGGCGTCTCCACCCAGTGGAAGTGACGCCCCGAGCGTCCTGAGGCTCGGATTCGGGCCTCTCCGCCGCTTCGGATCCGCAGGACCCGGAGCGGCGGTTCGGCGTGCCCGGAGCCGGGTCCCGGGTGTGACCGCGGTTGGCCGATGCGCTATCCGACTGTCACACCATCAGACGGTCAGGCTTATCCACATGGTTATCCACACTGGGGAAAACTCCCCACAGCCTGTGGATAACCTTTCCGGCCAGCGCCGTCCACAGCTGTGCACAACTTCCCGGAAGCGCGGAATTCGCACAGGGGGACACGCGTAGAACAACAGTCCACAGCCGGGACGGCGCACAGCCCGCGCACGACACCGCACCCGCTGTGGACAAACGCCCGGGCATCACGCGCCGTACAGGGCCATCCCGGTGAACAGCATCGCCGCCTGCACCGCCACCGCTCCGGCCACCGTCAGCCCCTGGACCAGTGCGCGGCGCTCGCGCGGGGCGTACATCAGGCCGAGCGCGGTCAGGCCCCCGATCACCAGGCCCCCGATGTGCGCCCGCCAGTCGATGCCCGGGCGGGTGAACGTCACCACCAGGTTGAAGACCAGGAAGGCCAGCGCCGGGGCGAGCGGCCCCCGGTCCCGCAACTGCATCACGATCGTGGCGCCGATCAGGCCGAAGATCGCCCCGGAGGCCCCCACCGAATTCATCCGGTCGCCCGCCACCAGGAACGCGAAGGTGCTGCCGCCCAGGCCGGCGAGCAGGTAGAGGGCCAGGAAGCGCAGCCGGCCGAGCGCCTCCTCGAGCTGCGGGCCGAGCCAGAGCAGCACCAGCATGTTCAGCCCGATGTGCCACCACTGGAGGTGCAGGAAGGTCGCGGTCAGCAGCCGGTACCACTGGCCCGGGCCGTCCGCGACGCCGTACGGACCGCCGGGGTGCGCTCGCCCGAGACTGGCCAGCGACCAGACCTCGCCCAGCCGCGGGTTGAGGACGTAGGCGGCCAGCACCCAGACCACGACGTTCGTCCCGACCAGCACCCTGGTCACCAGCCCGCCGTCCACGGTCGGCGCCCCGCCGAACCGGGTGGTCGCCCGCCGCGCCCCGGCGTGCCCCGCGCCGACGCACTCGGGGCACTGGAAGCCCACCGCCGCGCCCACCATGCACTGCGGGCAGATCGGCCGATCGCAGCGGGTGCAGGAGATCCCGGTGGCCGTCCGGGGGTGCCGGTAGCAGCCGGGCAGCCCGCCCTCGGAGGAGTGGTCCGTGGACTCTCGCGGCTCGTCCGGGAGCATCAGCGGTTTCCCCTTCCGGTACCGACCTCCGAAGCCGCCAGCCTACTGCGGCAGCCCATCCCGACACCCCGGAAAGCAACCCTCCCGGCCCAGCCCGGTCACCTCGCGGGCCCCTCCCCCGGCCCAGCCCGAGGTGCCGCCGGACAAATCAGGATGCATGATCAGTATTCAGGTGGATATGCGTATAAAGGACGCCACCCAGGAGGAGAGACTCGTGAGCTTTTCGGACTCGGCCCGTGAGACCGCCACCCGGACCCGGGACACCGCCGCACAGTTCGCGGACGGCGCCAAGCAGCGCCTCGGGCCCGCCTTCGACGCCCTCGGGCCCAAGGCCGCCCAGGCCGCCCACACCCTCCGCGTCCAGTACGACAGGCACCTCGCCCCGCAGTTCGGCCAGGCCTTCGCCAGCCTGTCGCCCGAGGCCCAGCAGAACACCCTGAAGGCCCTCCACCGGGCTCAGGAGGCGGCCCTGGCGGCCCGCCTCTCCGCTGCCCGCGCGGCCGACCAGGCCCGCACCACGGTCCGCCCCAGGGTCGCCCAGGCCGTCGAGGCGGTCGCCCCGGTCGCGCACGAGGCCCAGGTCCGCGGCGCGGCCGCGCTGACCGCCCTCCACGGCCACGTCAGCGCGGCCGAGATCAGCGAGCTCGCCGCCCGGAACGCCAGGCGGCAGCAGCGGTGCGGCAGCTGGACGACCGGCCTCGCGGTGGCCGGCGTGCTGGCGATCGGCGGCGGCATCGTCGCCTGGCAGTGGTGGCGCCGGCACAGCAACCCGGAGTGGCTGGTCGAGCCGCCCACCGCCACCGCCCCGCCGAACGGCGTCAACCCCGAGGAGGGCACCGAGGACGACCGCCCGCGGCCCTAGGGCCTGAAAAACCGAACGGCGGCCGACCTGGAGAACAGGTCGGCCGCCGTTCTGGCGCTGTGGAGCATAGGAGACTCGAACTCCTGACATCTGCCTTGCAAAGGCAGCGCTCTACCAACTGAGCTAATGCCCCTCGACGGCACGGCGCGTGCCAACGGGCACTAGCGTACCGGGTTCCGGCGCGATTCCGAGAGCCGTCCCCCTGAAGGAACCGGCCGGTCCGTTCGAGTGAGCGGGCCGACCGGTTCGGGAGGCGCGGGTCAGCGCCTCCGAAGATCGTCGATCGTCAGATCGCCCGGGCTCAGCGACCGGCCGGAACCGGGTCGGTGGCCTCGGTCCACAGGTCCTGCTCGGCGCGGTCCGCCTGGACCTGACGGTAGACAAAGAAGCCGCCGAGGGCGACCAGGGCGACCAGGAGGAGCTTCTTCACCGCGGGACCTCGTCCTTCTTGCGTTGGTGGACTCAGGAGCCGGTGCTCCGGCCGGACCGGCCGGGCCGACGAGTCCAGATGTGTTTCGAGCGCGAACGGGCGGTCGGGTGCCGGACTGCCCTTGCGGCCGATGATACACACCGGTGTCCCAATCGTGACCAGCCACCGGTGCGGTCAACGCGGCGGTCCGGTCCGAGGATTGACGCCGCACCTCCTGTCGCACGGATCGTCCGCACGCGGTCGGCCGGGGAAGCCCTCGTCAGCGCCGGTCCGACGGGCATCCGGCCGCCGCCCGGCCGCGCGGAGCCCGGGTTCCCCCGGGAACGCCGAAGGGCCCGGAGTGGATCACTCCGGGCCCTTCGGGGCGGTGGGCCTAACAGGACTTGAACCTGTGGCCTCTTCCTTATCAGGGAAGCGCTCTAACCGTCTGAGCTATAGGCCCTCGCTGCACAGCAGAGCGTACCGGAAGCAGCCCGATCTGCGAAAACGACGCCGAAGGGCCCGGAGTGGATCACTCCGGGCCCTTCGCGGTGGTGGGCCTAACAGGACTTGAACCTGTGGCCTCTTCCTTATCAGGGAAGCGCTCTAACCGTCTGAGCTATAGGCCCTTGCCGCACTGAAAGATTAGCGGACCGACCGCCGATCTCCCAAATCCGTTCCGGCCGGGGTCGCGGCAGTGACCTCGGCGGCCGGGCGCACCAGCCACTCCTCGCGGGTCGGCGGCAGGCCGGCCGCTCCCTCCTCGGTGCTGCGGACGGCGAGGACCTGGTTGACGCCGATCCGGTTCTGCTCGAAGGCGAGCGCGGAGGCCGCCATGTACAGCCGCCAGACCCGGGCGCGGCCGAGACCGACCAGCCGGACCGCCTCCGTCCAGTGCGCCTCCAGGTTGGCCACCCACTCGCGCAGGGTCAGCCCGTAGTGCTCGCGCAGCGCCTCGACGTCCCGGACCTCGAAGCCCGCCTCCTCCAGCCGGGCCACGGTGGAACCGACCGGGGAGAGCTCGCCGTCCGGGAAGACGTAGCGGTCGATGAAGGGGCTGGTGCGGTGCGGTTCACCCGGGTAGTCGGGTCGGCGGGCGATCTGGTGGTTGAGCAGCCGGCCGCCGGGCGTCAGCAGCCGGTACAGGCCGTCGGCGTAGACCCGGTACTGCTCCGAGCCGACGTGCTCGGCCATGCCGATGCTGGAGATCGCGTCGAAGGGGCCGTCGACGATCTCCCGGTAGTCCTGGAGCCGGACCTCGACCCGGTCGGCCAGGCCGGCCTCCTCGACCCGGGCCCGGGCCAGCGCGACCTGCTCCTTGGAGATCGAGACGCCGACCGCGGTGACGCCGTAGTGCTCGGCCGCGTGCAGCAGCAGCGAGCCCCAGCCACAGCCGACGTCCAGCAGCCGCATCCCGGGCCGCAGGCCGAGCTTGCGGCAGATCAGGTCGAGCTTGGCCTCCTGGGCGGCCTCCAGGCTCTTCGCCTCGGGTGTCCAGTAGGCGCACGAGTAGACCATGGACGGGCCCAGCACGAGGCCGTAGAAGTCGTTCCCGACGTCGTAGTGGTGGCTGATGGCCGCGCGGTCCCGACCGCGGCTGTGCAGCCGCCCCTGGGCCTTGCGGACCTCCTCCGGGGGCGGGGTGGGCTCCGGGCCGATCGCCCCGGCCCGCAGGACGGCGGCGAGCACCCGGCGGCCCCTGGCGCCGAGGACGTCGCGCGGCCCGAGGGACATGGTGCGGATCTCCGGGAGCTCCGCGAAGCGGGCGACCGCGGAGAGCGTCTCGTACAGGTCGGTGCCGGGGGCGAGGTCGAGGTCCCCCGAGACGTAGGCCCGGGCCAGGCCCAGCTCGTCCGGCTGCCAGATCAGGCGGCGCAGCGCCCGGCGGTTGCGCAGGACCACCGTGGGCGCTCCGGGCGGCCCGGCGACGCTGCCGTCCCAGGCCTGCACCCGCAAGGGGACCGGGATTCCCAACAGCCCGTCCAGGGCCTCCATCAGTTGACCTGCGAGCTTCGCCACCACGCGCCTCCGTCCAGCCGTCCTGCGGAACGTCACCTGACCCGGTCGACCGACCGGGGCGGCCTGCGGCACTCCCAGGCGTGGGAACGGGCGGCGTCCAGCTAATCCCACCGCGGGCGGCCCGATTCCGGGCGGCACGCCGCGGGGTGCCGGCTGTCACCCGAAATGCCGACGGGCCCCGCGGGCTGGAACAGCCCGCGGGGCCCGTGCATTCCGTCCGTGGACGGCGAACTGAGCCGGGGTCAGGATACGGCCGGGATCAGTCCTCTTCGGCCAGGGTCAGCTCGACGCCGCCGGTGAAACCGGCCGCCGCGTTGTAGATGAAGGCGGAGAGCGTGGACAGCGCGGTCAGCAGGACGACGTCGACCACGGCGATCAGCGTGGTGAACATCATGACCTTGCCGAAGCCGATGTAGTCCATCAGGTTGAGCTGGCTGCTGGCGTTGTCCGCACCGCCGCCGGTGACGTCCTTGAGCGTCTTGGTCAGCGAGTCGAAGACGCCGAGCGAGTCCAGCGTCATCCACAGCACGGCCGCGGCCACGATGATGATGATGCCGACGGCCAGCGACAGCAGGAAGCTGACCTTCATCACCGACCACGGGTCGACCTTGGTCACCCGCAGCCGGGCCTTGCGGGTGCGGCCGAGGCCGCCCCCGACGGTCGCGGGCCCGCCGGCGGGGCGGCGCGCCGCTCCGGGGACGGGGGTGCCGCCGGGCGGGGTGGTGCCGCCGGTCCGGGTGCCCCGGGCCGGGGTCGGCTGCCCCTTGGTGTACGTGGTCGGCTGCGAGAAGCCGCCCTGACCGGCTCCGCCGGTCGGCGGCATCAGCGAGGTGGACGCGGCCGAGTGCTCGGTCGGCGGCTGTCCCGGCACACCGCCGTACGCCCCCCCGCCCTGCGCGCCCGGACGGCCGCCGGAGGGTCCTCCCGCAGCACCCGTGGCTCCACTCACCTGGTCCTCCCGCACTTCCCACCAGGGCGGCGCCGCCCTGATCCGTCACTCGTCATCCAGCGCCCGGCGGGATTGCCCGGTACTGGTCGGCGTCCGGTGCCGCCGCGTCCACTTCTCTGGACGCGGCGGCACCGGTCCGCGGTTCGGTTCAGACCTCGGCGTCGCCGCCGACCGCCGTCCCCGCACCTTCGGCCGTCTCGGTGGACTCGGTGACCTCGTCCTCCGCCGTCTCCTCGTCCTCGGCCTCCGCGTTGCGGGCCATGCCCACCACCGCGTCGCGCTTTCCGAGGTTGATCAGTTGGACGCCCATCGTGTCACGTCCGGTTTCACGAACTTCGGAAACCCTCGTGCGGATCACCCCACCCGAGAGGGTGATCGCCATGATCTCGTCGGTGTCGTCGACCACCAGCGCGCCGACCAACGAGCCCCGACCCTCGACGATCTTCGCCGCCTTGGTGCCGTAGCCGCCGCGCCCCTGGACACGGTACTCGTCCACGGCGGTCCGCTTGGCGTACCCGCCGTCGGTGGCGGTGAAGACGTAGGTGCCCGGGCGGACGACGTTCATCGAGAGCAGTTCGTCGTCCTCGCGGAAGGCCATGCCCTTGACGCCGGAGGTGGCGCGGCCGGTGGACCGCAGCGCGTCGTCGGTCGCGGTGAAGCGGATCGACTGGGCCTTCTTGGAGACCAGCAGCAGGTCGTCCTCGGGGGAGACCAGCTCGGCGCCGATCAGCTCGTCGTCCCGGCCCTCCTCGTCCTGGCGCAGGTTGATCGCGATCAGGCCGCCGGAGCGCGGGGAGTCGTAGTCCTTCAGCGGGGACTTCTTCACCAGGCCGGCCCGGGTGGCCAGGACCAGGTACGGCTTGTCCTCGTAGGTGCGGACGGCCATCACCTGGGCGATGTGCTCCTCCGGCTGGAAGGCCAGCAGGTTGGCCACGTGCTGGCCGCGGGCGTCGCGGCCGGCGTCCGGCAGCTCGTAGCCCTTGGCGCGGTAGACCCGGCCCTTGTTGGTGAAGAACAGGATCCAGTTGTGGGTCGTCGTCACGAAGAAGTGGTCGACGATGTCGTCCTGCTTGAGCTGGGCGCCGCGCACGCCCTTGCCGCCGCGCTTCTGCGAGCGGTAGAGGTCGGAGCGGGTCCGCTTGACGTAGCCGCCACGGGTGATCGTGACGACGATGTCCTCCTCGGCGATGAGGTCCTCGATGGAGAGGTCGCCGTCCGAGGGGATCAGGGTCGAGCGGCGGTCGTCGCCGTACTTCTCGACGATCGCGGCGAGCTCCTCGGAGATGATCTCGCGCTGGCGGATCGGCGAGGCCAGGATCGCGTTGTACTCGTCGATCTTGCGCTGCAGCTCGTCGTGCTCGTCGGTGATCCGCTGGCGCTCCAGGGCGGCCAGGCGGCGCAGCTGCATCTCCAGGATCGCGTTGGCCTGGAGCTCGTCGATCTCCAGCAGGCCCATCAGGCCGGTGCGGGCGGCGTCGGCGCTCGCCGAGGCCCGGATCAGCGCGATGACCTCGTCGATCACGTCCAGGGCCTTGAGCAGCGCGCGCAGGATGTGGGCGCGCTCCTCGGCCTTGCGCAGCCGGAAGGTGGTGCGCCGGACGATGACCTCGACCTGGTGGTTGACCCAGTGCCGGATGAAGGCGTCCAGCGACAGGGTGCGCGGCACGCCGTCGACCAGGGCCAGCATGTTGGCGCCGAAGTTGGTCTGCAGCTCGGTGTGCTTGTACAGGTTGTTGAGCACGACCTTGGCGACCGCGTCGCGCTTGAGCACGACCACCAGGCGGGTGCCGGTGCGGGACGAGGACTCGTCGCGGACGTCGGCGATGCCGGCGATCTTGCCGTCCTTGACCAGGTCGGCGATCTTCAGCGCGAGGTTGTCCGGGTTGACCTGGTACGGCAGCTCGGTGATCACCAGGCACTGGCGGCCCTGGATCTCCTCGACCTCGACCACGGCGCGCATGGTGACCGAGCCGCGGCCGGTGCGGTAGTAGTCGTCGATGCCGCGGCGGCCGACGATCAGCGCGCCGGTGGGGAAGTCGGGGCCCTTGATCCGCTCGATCAGGGCCTCCAGCAGCTCCTCGGCGGAGGCCTCCGGGTTCTCCAGGTACCAGAGCGCGCCGGAGGCGACCTCGCGGAGGTTGTGCGGCGGGATGTTGGTGGCCATGCCGACCGCGATGCCGGTTGCACCGTTGACCAGCAGGTTGGGGAAGCGCGCGGGCAGGACGGTCGGCTCCTGCGAGCGGCCGTCGTAGTTGGGCGCGAAGTCGACGGTCTCCTCGTCGATGTCGCGCATCATCTCCATGGCCAGCGGCATCATCTTGCACTCGGTGTAGCGCATGGCCGCGGCCGGGTCGTTGCCCGGGGAGCCGAAGTTGCCGTTGCCGTCCACCAGCGGCATCCGCATCGACCACGGCTGGGCCAGGCGGACCACGGTGTCGTAGATCGAGGTGTCACCGTGCGGGTGGTAGTTGCCCATCACGTCGCCGACGACGCGGGCGCACTTGTAGTAGCCCTTCTCGGGCCGGTACCCGCCGTCGTACATCGCGTAGAGCACGCGGCGGTGCACCGGCTTGAGGCCGTCGCGGACCTCGGGGAGCGCCCGGCTGACGATCACGCTCATCGCGTAGTCGAGGTACGAGCGCTGCATCTCGGTCTCGAGCTCGACCGGCTCGATCCGCATGGTCGCCTGGGCGGTGGCCTCGGCGGCCTCGGGAGTCTCGGGCTGGTCGCCTTCGGGACGGTTGTCGTCGACCACTGGTGGTCAGTTTCCTTTCACGCGGACTGGTACGTGCGGGGCCTGGGGTGCAGGCGTCACACGTCCAGGAAGCGGACGTCCTTGGCGTTGCGCTGGATGAAGGAGCGGCGGGCCTCGACGTCCTCGCCCATCAGCACGGAGAACAGCTCGTCGGCGCGGGCGGCGTCCTCCAGGGTGACCTGGAGCAGCAGCCGGTGCTCGGCGTCCATCGTGGTGACCCGGAGCTCCTCGGCGTTCATCTCGCCGAGACCCTTGAAGCGCTGGATCGCGTCGTCCTTGGGCAGTCGGCGCCCGGCCTCCACGCCGGCGGCGACCAGCGCGTCGCGCTCGCGGTCGGAGTAGGCGTACTCGAAGTCGTCCTTGCCCCACTTGATCTTGTACAGCGGCGGCATGGCGAGGTAGACGTACCCGGACTCGACCAGCGGCCGCATGAAGCGGAACAGCAGGGTGAGCAGCAGGGTGCGGATGTGCTGACCGTCGACGTCGGCGTCCGCCATCAGGACGATCTTGTGGTAGCGCAGCTTGGAATCGTCGTAGTCCTCCTGGATGCCGCAGCCGAAGGCCGAGATCAGCGCCTGGACCTCGGTGTTCTGCAGCACCTTGTCGATCCGGGCCTTCTCGACGTTCAGGATCTTGCCGCGGATCGGCAGGATGGCCTGGGTGCGCGGGTCCCGGCCCTGCTTGGCCGAGCCGCCTGCGGAGTCACCCTCGACGATGAAGATCTCGCACTCGGACGGGTCCTTGGACTGGCAGTCCGAGAGCTTGCCCGGCAGCGAGGCGGATTCCAGCAGGCCCTTGCGGCGGGTGAGGTCGCGGGCCTTGCGGGCGGCGACGCGCGCGGTGGCGGCCTGGATGGACTTGCGGATGATGTCCGCGGCCTCGTTGGGGTTGCGGTCCAGCCAGTCGTTCAGGTGCTCGTTGACGACCTTCTGGACGAAGGTCTTCGCCTCGGTGTTGCCGAGCTTGTCCTTGGTCTGGCCCTCGAACTGCGGCTCGCCGAGCTTGACCGAGATGATCGCGGTCAGACCCTCGCGGATGTCCTCGCCGGAGAGGTTGTCGTCCTTCTCGCGGAGCAGCTTCTTGTCCCGCGCGTAGCGGTTGACCAGGCCGGTCAGCGCGGCGCGGAAACCCTCCTCGTGGGTACCGCCGCCGTGGGTGTGGATGGTGTTGGCGAAGCTGTAGACCCCCTCGGTGTAGGAGGAGTTCCACTGCATCGCGATCTCCACCGAGATCGCCTTGTCCTTGTCCTCCGCCTCGAAGTCGATCACCGAGGGGTGGATGACCTCGCCCTTGCGGGAGTTGAGGTGGGCGACGAAGTCGGCGATGCCGCCGTCGTATTTGTACGTGACGGTGAGCGGCTTGCCCTCCTCGTCCACGTGCTCGGGGCGCTCGTCGGTCAGCGAGATCGACAGGCCCTTGTTGAGGAAGGCCATCTCCTGGAAGCGCCGGGAGAGCGTCTCGAAGGAGTAGACGGTGGTCTCGAAGATGTCGGCGTCGGCCCAGAAGGTCACCGTGGTGCCGGTGCGGTCGGTCTCCGCGCCCTTGACCAGGGCGGCGGTCGGCGCGCCCATCTTGTAGTCCTGGGTCCAGATGTGGCCGTCCTTGTGGATCTCCACCGAGAGCCGGGTGGACAGCGCGTTCACGACCGAGACGCCGACGCCGTGCAGACCGCCGGAGACGGCGTACCCGCCGCCGCCGAACTTGCCGCCGGCGTGCAGGACGGTGAGCACGACCTCGACGGCGGGCTTGTCCTGGCCGGGGACGATGTCCACCGGGATGCCGCGGCCGTTGTCGACGACGCGGATCGCGCCGTCGGCCATGATCGTGACGTCGATGGTGTCGGCGTACCCGGCCATCGCCTCGTCGACGGAGTTGTCCACGACCTCCTGCACCAGGTGGTGCAGGCCGCGCTCACCGGTGGAGCCGATGTACATGCCGGGGCGCTTGCGGACGGCGTCGAGGCCTTCCAGCACCTGGATGTTGCTACCGGTGTAGGAAGCCTGGTCGGTCTGGTCTGGGGTCTGGCTGGGGTTGCCGGAATCGGCCACGAAGCGCCCTCTCTGGCACAGCACGGGCCGCAATCCCGCCCCGTGCGGGCGAGCGTGCGACCACGGCGTTTCGACTCGGTTGCCACTAGCAACAGTGTTTGGCTTTCAGTCTACCGGTACGACTGACAGAGATGGGCGTTTGGCAGCCCCTGAAGGCAGATACGCCGCCCTGAATCCCCTCTGCACATGTCCCGATACTCGACCCGGGGGCCTGAGGCGCCTGGAAGGGCTGTCAGGGGTTCCGGAAGATCGCGGTCCGGACGTGCCCGCTAGCCCCAGGTGTCGCCCGGGCCCTTGCTCCCCGGCGCGCGCAGCCGGCCGTAGCCGCGGACCGGCGCGGCCGGGCCGAGCACCTTGATGGTCCGGACCGTGCCGTGGCCCAGCTCGTGGTTCAGACGGGCCACCAACTGGCGTGCCAGCCAACGAAGTTGGGTGGCCCAGGCGGTGGAGTCGCACTGCACGGTGAGGATCGCGGCCGCCTCGTCGTAGGAGGAGGGATGGCAGTGCGCGGCGATGTCCGGGCCGACGATCTGCGGCCAGCGGCCCATCACCCCACCGACCGCGGCGGAGGACTCCCAGCCGCGCTCGGTCAGCAGCCGGTTCAGCGCCGCGCCCAGCGGCACCGGATCACGGCCGTCCGAGCGGGCGCCGCTGCGCAGACCGTGCCGCTTCGCCTCGCGCTTCTGCTGGACCTGCTCACCGCGCTGACGGGCCTGGGCGCGGGCCGCCCGCAGGGCGGACCGGGCGAGGTCGGCCCCGGTGGGCTCGGCGGCGCCGGGGCCGGGGGAGGTCCCCGCCGACTCGCTCACGGCGATCTCCTTTCCCCAGCCTGTGGACAACCCGATGAGCCGTCCAGCCTACGGGAGCGCGCGGACACCGGGCGTCGGCGCGTGCCGCGCTCCGGGTGCGGTGCAGTGCGGTGTGGTGGGCGCGGGATCAGGCGTCGATCCGGCGCACGGCGCCGTCGGCGACCGCGAACCGGGCACCGGCCAGCGCCTTCGGCACGTCCTCGGCCACCGCGGCGGTCACCAGCACCTGCTCGCCACCGGCCACCAGCTCGGCCAGCCGGTCCCGGCGGGCGGCGTCCAGCTCGGCGAACACGTCGTCCAGGATCAGCACCGGCTCGCCGCCGTCGGCGCGCAGCAGCTCGTACGAGGCCAGCCGCAGCGCGAGCGCGTACGACCAGGACTCGCCGTGGCTGGCGTAGCCCTTGGCGGGCAGCGGGCCGAGCTTGAGCACCAGCTCGTCGCGGTGCGGCCCGACCAGGGTGAGCCCGCGCTCGACCTCCTGCTTGCGGACCGCCTGCAGCGCCTGCAGCAGTTGCTCCTCGGCCTGTTCACGGCTGGTCGGCAGCTCGCCCTCGAAGGAGCTGCGGTACTCCAGCGCGGTCTCGCCGCCGCCCGGCGCCAGTTGGCCGTACGCGGCCGTCACCAGCGGCTGCAGGGCGGTCACCAGCTGGATCCGGAAGGCCGTCAACTCGGCTCCGGCGCGGGCCAGATGGCCGTCCCAGACCTCCAGGGTGGACAGGTCGGCACCTTTGCCGCCGCCGGCCCGACGGGCCATCGCGGCGGTCTTCAGCAGGGCGTTGCGCTGCTTGAGCACCCGCTCGTAGTCCTGCCGGACCCCGGCCAGCCGGGGCGCGCGGGCGGTCAGCAGCTCGTCCAGGAAGCGCCGGCGCTCGCCCGGATCGCCCTTGACCAGGCTGAGGTCCTCGGGGGCGAACAGCACGGTCCGCAGCAGGCCCAGCACGTCGCGCGGTCGGACGTTGTCGGAGCGGTTGATCCGGGCCCGGTTGGCCTTGCCCGGGGTGAGCTCCAGTTCGACCAGGGTGGAACGGCCGCGGTCCACGACCGAGGTGCGGATCACCGCCCGTTCGGCGCCCAGCCGGATCAGCGGGGCGTCGGTGGCGACCCGGTGGCTGCCCAGCGTGGCGACGTAGCCGATCGCCTCGACCAGGTTGGTCTTGCCCTGGCCGTTGGGCCCGACGAAGGCCGTCACGCCCGGGTCGAGGGGAACCTCGGCCCGGGCGTACGACCGGAAGTCGGCGAGCGACAGGTGCGCGACGTGCATGCTGTGGACTGCGCCCGCCTTCTGTGGAGAACTCTTCGGTTACTTGGACTCGACCGCGTGGCCGCCGAACTGGTTGCGCAGCGCGGCGATCATCTTCATCTGCGGCGAGTCGTCCTGGCGGGAGGCGAAGCGGGCGAACAGCGAGGCGGTGATCGCGGGCAGCGGCACGGCGTGGTCGATCGCGGCCTCGACGGTCCAGCGGCCCTCGCCGGAGTCGGCGGCCCAGCCGCGCAGCTTGTCCAGGTGCTCGTCCTCGTCCAGGGCGCGGACGGCCAGGTCCAGCAGCCAGGAGCGGATCACGGTGCCCTCCTGCCAGCTGCGGAAGACCTCGCGCACGTCGGTGACCTCGGGGGCGGCCTCGAGCAGCTCCCAGCCCTCGGCGAAGGCCTGCATCATCGCGTACTCGATGCCGTTGTGGACCATCTTGGCGAAGTGGCCGGCGCCCACCGCGCCCGCGTGCACCGAGCCGAAGTCGCCCTCCGGCTTGAGCGCGTCGAAGACCGGCTGAACGCGCGCGACGTGCTCGGCGTCGCCGCCGTACATCAGCGCGTAGCCGTTCTCCAGGCCCCAGACGCCGCCGGAGACGCCGCAGTCGACGAAGCCGATGCCCTTGGCGGCCAGCGCCTCGGCGTGCTTGATGTCGTCGGTCCAGCGGGAGTTGCCGCCGTCGACGACGACGTCGCCGGGGGAGAGCAGCTCGGCGAGCTCGTCGACGGTCGCCTGGGTCGCGGCGCCGGCCGGGACCATCACCCAGACCACGCGGGGGCCCTGGAGCTTGTTGACGAGCTCCTGCAGGCTCTCGACGTCGGAGATCTCCGGGTTGCGGTCGTAGCCGACGACGGTGTGGCCGGCGCGGCGGATCCGCTCGCGCATGTTGCCGCCCATCTTGCCGAGACCGATGAGGCCGAGCTCCATGACCAAATCCTTACTGTGGGGACGTGCCTGCCGGCGGCGCCGTTGCCGCACGCCTCGAGCCTACGCTTCCGACGGAGGCGGGCTCCGCGCGGTCGGGCCGACCGGGGGAGACGTCCACAGGCTGTGCACAGCGGGTGTGCACAGCCTGTGGGTGACGGACGGCGCCGACGGTCAGCCCGACAGGCGGACCGGCATGATCAGGTACTGGTAGGCCTTGTCCTCCTCGGCGTCCACCGAGACCTTGCCGCTCAGCAGGGCCGGCTTGGTCGGGGTGGTGAAGCTCAGCTGGGCGAACGGGGAGTCGATGGCCTTGAGGCCCTCCTCCAGGTAGCCCGGGTTGAAGGCGATCGAGATGTCGTCGCCCTCGAGGTCGGCCTCGATCCGCTCGGTGGCCTGGGCGTCGTCGCCCGACCCGGCCTCCAGGGTCAGCACGCCCTGCTCGAAGTTGAGCCGGACCGGGGTGTTGCGCTCGGCGACCAGCGAGACGCGCTTGAGCGCCTCCAGGAAGGGCTGGGTCTGGATCGCGGCGACCGCGCTGAACTCGGTCGGGAAGAGGCTGCGGAACTTGGGGAACTCGCCCTCCAGCAGCCGGGTGGTGGTGCGGCGGCCGGCGCCCTCGAAACCGATCAGGCCCTCGCCCGCGCCGCCCGAGGAGAGCGCGATGGAGACGGTGTCGCCGCTGCCCAGGGACTTGGCGATGTCCTGCAGGGTCTTGGCGGGCACCAGGGCGACCGCGGAGATGTCCGACTGCTCGGGCTTCCACAGCAGGTCGCGGACGGCGAAGCGGTAGCGGTCGGTGGCGGCCAGGGTGATCCGGTCGCCCTCGATCTCGACCCGGACACCGGTCAGCACCGGCAGGGTGTCGTCCCGGCCGGCGGCGACCGCGGCCTGGCTGACCGCGGCGGCGAAGACGTCACCGGAGACGGTGCCGGTGGCGGTCGGCATCTGTGGCAGGGCCGGGTACTCGTCCACCGGCAGGGTGGGCAGGGTGAAGCGGGAGCTGCCGCAGACCACGCTGACCCGCTGGCCGTCGGTGGAGATCTCCACCGGCCGGTTGGGGAGGTTGCGCGAGATGTCGTTGAGCAGGCGACCGGAGACCAGGACGGTGCCGGCCTCCTCGACGTCCGCCTCCAGCTCGACCCGGGCCGAGACCTCGTAGTCGAAGCCGGACAGCGCCAGGCTGCCCTCCTGCGCGGTCAGCAGCAGGCCGGCCAGCACCGGCACCGGCGGCCGTGCCGGGAGGCTGCGGGCAGCCCAGGCCACCGCCTCCGCGAGGACGTCACGCTCCACCCGGAACTTCACCGGTAACCGCCTCCTGGATCGAGCGCTCCCGCTCGCACTCTGGTTCGTCTGATCTTGATCGTCGGTCCGCCTGTCCGCCGAGCGCTACCACTCCGCTTCCAGTCGCCAAGGACAGTCTGACGTACTCCACCGACAGACGGGGCAGACGGGCGGAAGCAAGCCGAACAGATGTCGGGGCGCGGTTGTCCACAGATTTCGGGCCCACCCACTTTGAAAGCAGGCTCACGGTCTATCTGTGTAGCGGTAGTAGTAGGGCCTGTGGAAACCGTGGATAACCCCGTTTCCGCAGGTCAGCGCCCGAATTTTGTCCACAGTAGGTGTGGACGGCGGCTGTGGACGGACAGGTCGCGCTGTGGACAGCCGAGCGTTACCCACAGGGCACGCTGGGTATCCACAGGTTATCCCCAGGACTGTCCCCAGATCCGGGCCCGGTTATCCACGGGCCCCGGTCAACTTTTCGTGACGCCTTTCACACCGGGGCATGAACAGCAGCTCACGGTTGTCGAACTGTGGACCCGGCTGTGGACAACCTGGGGATAACCGCCCGGCGCCTGGGGACAACCGGTGGATAACCCGGATGGCCCACTGGTGGGCCGTCAATTGTCCACACCCTGTGGATAACCGTTGTGCACAAGTCCACAGGCACCTGACCTGCGCCGAAGAGCGTAGCGGTGACGGGCCTGTGGACGAATTCTGGATAACTCCGGACTCCCCAGCCTGTGGACCGTGCGGAAGGGGCCCGTCCTGTGGACAACTGCCCTGCGCGCCCTCGGTTTTCGAATCACCGGTCAGTTGTTCGGCGCGGGCTGTGGACTGGTGGAACGTCCGTCGACCGGATCCCTGCCCAGCCGGAGCCCGACGCACACCTGTGGAAACGTGGAAAGGGCGTCAGGATCGCTCCTGACGCCCTTTCCCGGCCGGCTGGCCCGACGGGCCCGACTCGGCGCCGCGGCCTAGCTCTTGATGCGGTTGGTGAGTTCGGTGACCTGGTTGTAGATGGAGCGCCGCTCGGCCATCAGCGAGCGGATCTTGCGGTCCGCGTGCATCACCGTGGTGTGGTCGCGGCCGCCGAACTGGGCGCCGATCTTCGGCAGTGACAGGTCGGTGAGCTCCCGGCACAGGTACATGGCGATCTGCCGGGCCGTCACCAGCACCCGGCTGCGCGAGGAGCCGCAGAGGTCGTCCACGCCCAGGCCGAAGTACGCGGCGGTCTGCTGCATGATGACCTGCGCGGTGATCTCCGGTCCGGCGTCCTCGTCCCCGCCGGGGATCAGGTCCTTGAGGACGATCCCGGCCAACTCCAGGTCCACCGGCGCCCGGTTGAGGTTGGCGAAGGCGGTGACCCGGATCAGGGCGCCTTCCAACTCCCGGATGTTGCGGGTGATCCGGGACGCGATGAACTCCAACACGTCGGCCGGGGCGTTCAGTTGCTCCTGGATCGCCTTCTTGCGCAGGATCGCGATCCGGGTCTCCAGCTCCGGCGGGGTGACGTCGGTGATCAGGCCCCACTCGAAGCGGTTGCGCAGCCGGTCCTCCAGCGTGGTCAGCAGCTTGGGCGGCCGGTCCGAGGACAGCACGATCTGCTTGTTCGCGTTGTGGAGGGTGTTGAAGGTGTGGAAGAACTCCTCCTGGGTGGACTCCTTGCTCGCCAGGAACTGGACGTCGTCCACGAGCAGGATGTCCATGTCCCGGTAGCGGCGGCGGAAGGTGTCCGCCTTGCCGTCCCGGATCGAGTTGATGAACTCGTTGGTGAACTCCTCCGAGGACACGTAGCGCACCCGGGTGCCCGGGAAGAGGCTGCGCGAGTAGTGCCCGATGGCGTGCAGCAGGTGGGTCTTGCCCAGCCCGGACTCGCCGTAGATGAAGAGCGGGTTGTACGCCTTGGCCGGGGCCTCGGCGACCGCCACCGCCGCCGCGTGGGCGAAGCGGTTGCTGGCGCCGATGACGAAGGTGTCGAACAGGTACTTGGGGTTCAGCCGGGCGGCCGGTTCGTCCTTGCGCGAGCCGCCGGCCGGCGGAGCGCCGGGCGGGGCGGGCACTCCGGGGACGGCGGGGCGGTCGGCGGACCGCTCCGGGGCGGCCTTCTCGGCCGGGCGGCCACCGGCCGGCCGGGCGCCGTGACCGCGGCGGCCGGCGCCGGCGCGCGGCTGCTCGCCGGGGCCGGGGCCGTACGCGCCGCCGAACAGGTCGCCCTGGGTGGTGGAGGGCGGGCTGGGCAGCGGCCGCGGCGCCGGGCGGGGCGCGGGCTCCTCGGGCTCGTACGGCGCCGGCGGCTCCTGGTAGCCGGGCCAGGACTGGGCCGGCTGGCCGCCGTAGGGCGCGGGGCGGTGCTCGTAGCCGCCGGTGTCGTAGCGGGGGCGCTCGTAGTCCTGCTCGTACGGCTGCTGCTGGTAGCCCTGGCCGCCGTAGCCGGAGTCCTCCTCGGCCGGGCCCGGGTAGGGCTCGGCGGGGGCCTGGGCGGCGGGCGCGGGAGTGGTCGGCACGGCGTTGGCGTCGACCATCACGGCGATCCGGACCGGCCGGTTGAGCTCGCGGCTGAGCGCGTCGGTCAGCTGGGGCAGCAGCCGACCCTCCAGCACCTGCTTGGCCCGCTCGTTCGGGGTCGCCAGCAGGGCGGTGTCGTGCATCATCCACATCGGCTGGGTGCGCTGCACCCACTGTTTGTCCATCTCCCCGACGTCGGGGTCGCTGACCAGCCGCTCGACGACCCTCGCCCAGACCGGGACGAGGTCGCTGTTGACATCAGCCACTGGTGCACGCTTTCCAAGAACAAACCAGACAAGTCCTGCAACGGTAGTCAGCGAACAGAGACGGATCAAGTCGTTGTCCACAGGCTGTGGGTAAACGGCCTCCGGGCGGCTGGTTTGACCCTCGCGCCCCGTCCCGCGTACCGTAACCAGGTCGAGTTGTCGATGGCCGCTGCCGCATGTCCGCGGGTCCACCCGCTCCATAAGGCGCGCAGCACGGGCGCCGTGGATTGCCTCAGACCCCAGCCGAACTGGGGCGACGGGCCGGATTTCCGAATCAGGGGAGATCACGCGGACGCACGGTGACGGCCAAGCGACTCCCCGTCATCCTACGATTCACCTCAGGAGCCCCCGAGTGAGCAAGCGCACCTTCCAGCCGAACAACCGTCGTCGCGCGAAGACCCACGGCTTCCGGCTGCGTATGCGTACCCGCGCCGGCCGCGCCATCCTGGCCGCTCGCCGTGGCAAGGGCCGCGCCAGCCTGTCCGCCTGATCCACGCCAGAGTCTGTTGTGCTGCCCTCCGAGAATCGGCTGCGGCGGCGCCAGGACTTCGCGACCGCGGTGAAACGCGGTCGCCGGGCCGGTCGGCCCCTTCTGGTCGTCCATCTCAGCAGAGACGGTGACCCGCAGGGGCAGACCGACCGGACCAGCGACTCCCGCCCGCACGTCGCCGAGGGGACTCCTTCGGCGCGTGCGGGTTTCGTCGTGAGCAAGGCCGTTGGCCCGGCGGTCGTTCGCAACCTGGTCAAGCGCCGGTTGCGCCATCTCGTCCGTGATCGTCTGTCCGGGCTGCCCGCCGGTAGCCTGATAGTGGTGCGTGCGCTGCCCCAGGCCGCGACCGCGTCGTACCAGGATCTCGAGCGTGACCTGGACGCGGCGCTGAAGCGGTTGCTGAGGGCCGAGCCCGCCGCAACGGCGCCGACGGGAGCAGGGCGATGAAGTACCTGCTGATGGGTCTGATCAGGGTCTACCAGTGGACCATCAGCCCACTGCTCGGTCCGGTGTGCCGCTACTACCCCTCCTGCTCCCACTACGGCTACGAGGCCGTCAAGGTGCACGGGGCGGTCAAGGGCGGCGGGCTGACCGTCTGGCGCATCCTGCGCTGCAACCCCTGGTCGCCCGGTGGGGTCGATCACGTCCCGCCACGCAAGCATCCGGTTTGGCACCGGCGTTTGCGAGACTGGCTGAACAGCCGGTCCGCCGCCGACAAGTCGGTGACCGCCATCTCCGCCGGTCCGGACCCCGAGGGCCCGGCGCCCACTGGCCCCGAGCGGCCAATCCACCTGTCCAAGGAGCCTGACCGGTGACCTTCGGTTTTCTGAGTCCCCTGTACACGGCGGTGTCCTGGATCATCGTCCAGTTCCACTCGCTGTACAGCAACATCTTCAACCCGGACGGTGGCTGGGCCTGGGGACTGGCCATCGCCTCGATGGTGGTCGTCATCCGGATCTGCCTGATCCCGCTCTTCGTGAAGCAGATCAAGGCGACCCGGGCCATGCAGGCGATCCAGCCGAAGATGAAGGCCATCCAGGAGCGCTACAAGAACGACCGGCAGCGCCAGTCGGAAGAGATGATGAAGCTGTACAAGGAGGCGGGTACCAACCCGTTCTCCAGCTGCCTTCCCATCATCGTCCAGGCCCCGTTCTTCACCGCCCTCTACGGCGTGCTGTCCAACGTCGCCAAGGGTCACGACATCGGTGTGATCCACGGCGACCTGCTGGTGAGCGCCGGCAAGGCGCACATCTTCGGCGCCCCGCTCTCCGCAACCTTCGTCAGCAGCCCCGAGACCAGCGTCAAGATCGTCACCGCGGTGATGATCGTGATGATGTCGCTGTCGCAGTTCGTCACCCAGCGCCAGCTGATGACCAAGAACGTCGACCTCACGGTCAAGACGCCGTTCATGCAGCAGCAGAAGATGCTGATGTACGTCTTCCCGGTCATGTTCGCCGTCATGGGCATCAACTTCCCGGTCGGTGTCCTGGTCTACTGGCTGACCACCAACGTCTGGTCGATGGGCCAGCAGCTGGTCGTCATCCGCAACAACCCGACCCCGGGCAGCAAGGCCTTCCAGGAGCGCCAGGCGCGCCTGAAGAAGGCCGGCCGACTGCGCGCGGACGGTACGGAGATCAAGGGCGCGCTCTGGGGCATGCTGCCCCCGTCCAAGGCGGCCATCGCCGAGGCGGCCTCCGCCGCGGCCGTGGTCGAGGAGTCGGTCCGGGCGGGCCGCCAGCAGCCCCGTCGCCAGACCAAGGCCCAGCGCCAGCACGGCGGTGCCACCCAGGCGACCGAGCCGGGCGCGGACACCCCGGTCGAGCAGCCCGCCGAGCAGCCCGCCGAGGAGACCGTCGCGGCCGACTCCGGTGCCAAGCCGGCGGCCGCCAAGCAGACCGCGGCCAAGTCCGGCGGCACCAAGCAGGGCACCCGGCAGCAGCCCAAGCGCGGCGGCCAGCGGCCGAAGAAGAAGTCCTGACCGGCCCCTGGCCCGTTGTGGCAGCTGCGAAGAGCTTCGTTCCCCGCCCGCCAGCCGGGCCCATCTCCGAAGGAGTCCATCAGTGACGGAAGGCACCACCTCCGCCGTCGAGGCCGAGGCCGCCGCCAGCGCCGACGAGAGCCTCATCTCCCGCCTGGAGCAGGAGGGCGACATCGCGGCGGACTACCTGGAGGGTCTGCTCGACATCGCGGACCTCGACGGTGACATCGACATGGACGTCGAGGGCGACCGCGCCCTGGTCTCCATCGTCAGCGACGGCAACGACCGCGCGCTGCAGCGCCTGGTCGGCCAGGACGGCGAGGTGCTGGAGGCCCTGCAGGAGCTGACCCGGTTGGCTGTCCACCGGGAGACCGGCGAGCGCAGCCGCCTCATGCTGGACATCGCCGGCTTCCGGGCCCGCAAGCGCGAGGAGCTGGCCGCCCTGGGCGCCAAGGCCGCCGAGCAGGCCAAGAGCACCGGCGAGCAGGTCAAGCTGCGACCGATGACGCCGTTCGAGCGCAAGGTCGTCCACGACGCGGTCGCGGCCGCCGGTCTGCGCAGCGAGTCGGAGGGCGAAGAGCCCCAGCGGTGCGTGGTCGTGCTGCCGGCCTGAGGCCGGCGGATCGATGACCGGTCGTCGCGGCGACCGGTGAGCCCAACCGGACTCGACCCCGTCCGCCTCGTGCGGGCGGGGTCGTTGTTCCTCCTGGGATGTTTCACGTGAAACAGTGCGTTGAGCGGGTCGGTGGATCCGGAGATCGGAGAGGTCGAGATGGACACGGAGAGCGCGGCCACCGGCCGTCCGGGGGCGGACGTGAACCCTGATGCCGAGGAGCGGGCCGCCGAGGCGGCCGGGGCACCCGAGGCACCCGAGCTGGACGTGCTGGCCGAGGCGCCGGCCGCCGCCCGGGAGGTCTTCGGCGACCGCTTCGACGCCGCCGTCCGCTACACCGAGCTGCTGGCGACCGCGGGTGTCCGGCGCGGGCTGATCGGCCCGCGCGAGGTGCCCCGGCTGTGGGACCGGCACGTGCTCAACTGCGCGGTGCTGGCCGAGCTGCTGCCCGCCGGCTCCACCCTGTGCGACGTCGGCTCCGGTGCCGGCCTGCCGGGCATCCCGGTGGCGCTGGCCCGCCCGGACGTCTCGGTGACCCTGCTGGAGCCGCTGCTGCGCCGGACCACCTTCCTGGAGGAGGTCGTCCGGGAGCTGGCGCTGGAGAACGTCACGGTGCTGCGCGGCCGCGCCGAGGAGATGGTCGGCAAGCTGGCGGTGGACGTGGTGACCGCCCGGGCGGTGGCGCCGCTGGACCGGCTGGCCGGCTGGGGCCTGCCGCTGCTGCGTCCGCACGGGCAGATGTTGGCGCTCAAGGGCGACAGCGCCGAGCAGGAGCTGGCCGACTCGCGCGCCGGGCTGGCCAAGCTGGGCGCCGTCGAGTGGAGCGTGATCTCGGTCGGCGAGGGCACCCTGGAGACCTCGACCCGGGTGATCCAGGTCAAGGCGGGGGAGAGCCCCGGTGGCGTGAAGGCCGCGACCCGACGGGCCAAGGTGGCCCGGGCCGGTCGCAACGCGGGAGCCAAGAACGGTGCCGCCGGCCGGGGTGCCAGGCGCCGCGGCCGCTGAGCCGAAACAGCCGTGACGACGGGCGGACGGTCCTCCTGAGGGGGAACCGTCCGCCCGTCGTCGTTCAGGTGACTGGCGGGCCGACGGTGGGACATCGGAGTGTCGCAACGTCAGATTTCCGGCATAGCGGGCATGGTGTTTCACGTGAAACGTCGCTCCCTGCTCTCCGGAATCCTTGCTCGCGGCCGGACGGCGACTGTTGCCGCTCCGGTTTCACGTGAAACACTGAGCCCCATGCAGGACTCGGAGACCATCGACCAGATCGATGACACGCCCATCGCGCGGGCTGCCCAGGCTGCGGTTCAGGCGATCGGCCGAGCGGGCGAGGGGCTGCCCCGGCCCGCCGCCACCCGGGTGATCGTGGTCGCCAACCAGAAGGGCGGGGTGGGCAAGACCACCACCACCGTGAACATGGCCGCCTCGCTGGCCATGCACGGGCTGCGCGTCCTGGTGGTCGACCTGGACCCCCAGGGCAACGCCTCCACCGCCCTCGGCATCGACCACCACGCCGAGGTGCCGTCCATCTATGACGTCCTGGTCGAGGGCAAGCCCCTGGCCGACGTGGTCCAGCCGGTGGTGGACGTCGAGGGGCTCTTCTGCGTCCCCGCCACCATCGACCTGGCCGGTGCCGAGATCGAGCTGGTCTCCCTGGTGGCCCGGGAGAGCCGGCTGCAGCGCGCCATCGCCGCCTACGAGCAGCCGCTGGACTACATCCTGATCGACTGTCCGCCCTCGCTGGGCCTGCTGACGGTCAACGCCCTGGTGGCCGGTCAGGAGGTGCTGATCCCGATCCAGTGCGAGTACTACGCGCTGGAGGGCCTCGGCCAGCTGCTGCGCAACGTCGAGCTGGTGCGCGCGCACCTCAACCCCGCGCTGCACGTCTCGACCATCCTGCTCACCATGTACGACGCCCGGACCAGGCTGGCCGCCCAGGTCGCCGAGGAGGTCCGGACCCACTTCCAGAACGAGGTGCTGAGCACGGCGATCCCGCGCTCGGTCCGCATCTCGGAGGCGCCCAGCTACGGGCAGACGGTGCTGACCTACGACCCGGGCTCGACCGGGGCGCTCTCGTACCTGGAGGCCGCCCGCGAGCTCGCGCTGCGCGCGGTCGGTCAGGGCGGCTCGCTGGTGGGTCAGCAGCGGGGCGGCAGCGGTACGGGGCACGGCGCCCCGGTGGCACAGCACGGTACGACGGAGGGTCATCAGTGAGTGGTCGCAGGGGTCTGGGACGAGGGCTTGGGGCGCTGATCGGCCCGGCCGCGCCGGCGGACGGCGGGTCGGCGCAGCCGGTCGCCGCCACGCCCGCGCCGGCCTCGGTGGTGACGGCCGACGCGACGTCGCCGGCCTCGGTGCCGGTGCTGCCGGGCGGTCGCGCCACGGTGGCGGCCCGGGCGGCCGCCGGCCGACGGGCGGAGCAGCCGACCCCGGTCCCCGGCGCCTCCTTCGCCGAGCTGCCGCTGGACGCGATCACCCCCAACCCGCGCCAGCCGCGCGAGGTGTTCGACGAGGACAAGCTGGACGAGCTGGTCAAGTCCATCCAGGAGGTCGGCCTGCTCCAGCCGATCGTGGTGCGCCAGGTCGCGGCCGAGCGCTACGAGCTGATCATGGGGGAGCGCCGCTGGCGCGCCTCCAGGGAGGCGGGGCTGGAGCGGATCCCGGCGATCGTCCGGGTCACCGAGGACGACAAGCTGCTGCTGGACGCGCTGCTGGAGAACCTCCACCGGGCCGAGCTGAACCCGCTGGAGGAGGCGGCCGCCTACGACCAGCTGCTGCGGGACTTCTCCTGCACCCACGAGGAACTCGCCGACCGCATCGGCCGCTCGCGCGAGCACGTCTCCAACACGCTGCGGCTGATGAAGCTCACGCCGTCCGTCCAGCGCCGGCTGGTGGCCGGAACGCTGATGGCCGGGCACGCGCGGGCCCTGCTCGGTGTGCCGGACGCCGACGAGCAGGAGCGGCTGGCCAAGCGGATCATCGCGGAGGGTCTCACGGTGCGCAACATCGAGGAGATCGTCAAGGTGATGAAGCTGGAGCAGAAGCCCCGGCGTCAGACGCCGAAGGCGGGCAAGATCATCTCCCCGGCGTTCAACGACCTGGCGAGCCGGCTGTCGGACCGCTTCGACACCCGGGTCAAGGTCGAGGTGTCGCAGCGCGGCGGCAAGCTGGGCAAGGGCAAGGTGGTGCTGGAGTTCGGTTCGGTGGAGGACCTCAACCGGATCCTGGACAGCATGGCTCCCGGTGAGGACGGTCTGCGGCTGTCGCAGGGCTGAGCCCGTCCGGACCGGGGGCAACGACCCGATGGGTGCATGTGCCACGTGAGCGCTGTTTCACGTGAAACATGCACCCATCGGCGTTCGTGGGGGAATGCTCGACCGTGAGAGGGAGGAGGAGGTACGGGCCATGGGACGCCGGATCGCGCCGCTGACGCTGGACAACCTCGCGGACCTGCCGACGGGCTGCCGCTCCTGCGTGTTCTGGGAGCTGGACCCGGTCAGCGCGAAGGAGGCGGTGGAGTCGGGCAAGCCCGAGCTGGAGAAGGAGGGGTGGATCTCCGCGGTGCTGCTGGAGTGGGGGTCCTGCGGCCGGATCGTCTACGTGGACGACCAGCCCGCCGGTTTCGTGCTCTACGCGCCGCCCGCGTACGTTCCCCGCTCGCAGTCCTTCCCGACCAGCCCGGTCTCGCCGGACGCCGTTCAGCTGATGGTCAGCCGGGTGCTGCCGGGCTACCAGCGGCAGGGCCTGGGCCGGGTGCTGGTGCAGACCGTCGCCAAGGACCTGCTGGGGCGCGGGGTGCGGGCGATCGAGGCCTTCGGCTCGGCGGGCCGGGTGCCGACCAGCTGCGTACTGCCGGCCGACCACCTGCTCGCGGTCGGCTTCAAGACCGTACGGCCGCACCCGCGCTACCCGAGGCTGCGGCTGGAGGCCCGGACCACGCTCTCCTGGCGCGGCGACGTGGAGGGGGCGCTGGAGCGGCTGCTCGGCGGCGGGAGGAAGGAGCCGGCCCTGCGGCCGTTCTGAGCGGCGCAGCGAAAACGGCGGCGGGGTTCCCCGGGTGGGGACCCCCGCCGCCGTTCGGTCGGTGACCGGAGGACCTAGATCAGGCCGTCCAGCTCGCGCAGCAGCGCGGCCTTCGGACGGGCACCGGTGATCTGCTTCACCGGCTGGCCGCCCTTGTAGAGGATCAGGGTCGGGATCGAGATGACGTTGTACTCGGCGGCGGTCACCTGGTTGGCGTCCACGTCGAGCTTGGCAACGGTCAGCTTGTCGCCCTGCTCGGCCGCGATCTCCTCCAGGATCGGGGCGACCTGGCGGCACGGGCCGCACCAGGTGGCCCAGAAGTCGACCAGTACGGGCTTGTCGCTCTCCAGGACGTCGGACTTGAACGTCGCATCGGTGACGATGGTGGCGCCGGCCACGGGAACTCCTCGGGTAGGACGGAGGGGGTGCTGCCAGGTGAACAACGGGCGGGCCCGTTCTGTTTCTGCCTGGCCGGGGCGGGGGTGTTTCACGTGGAACACCCCCGCGGGGTTCGGTCGGTGGCGAGGGGGTCAGACCGCGACGGCGGCGGCCTTGTTCTCCGCGTCGTCCAGCGCGGCCAGGTAGCGCTCGGCGTCCAGCGCGGCGGAGCAGCCGGTGCCGGAGGCGGTGATGGCCTGGCGGTAGGTGTGGTCCACGACGTCGCCGGCGCCGAAGACGCCCTCGATGTTGGTCCGGGTCGAGGGGGACTCGACCTTCAGGTAGCCCTCGGCGTCGAGGTCGAGCTGGCCCTTGAACAGGTCGGTGCGCGGGTCGTGGCCGATCGCGATGAACAGGCCGGTGACCGCCAGCTCGCGGGTCTCGCCGGTGGTGGTGTCGCGCAGGGTGACGCCGGTCAGCTTCGGGTCGCCGTGGATGGCCTCGACCGCGCTGTCCCACTCGAAGCGGATCTTGGGGTCGGCGAAGGCGCGCTCCTGCATCGCCTTGGAGGCGCGCAGGGTGTCGCGGCGGTGGATGATCGTGACGCTCTTGGCGAAGCGGGAGAGGAAGGTCGCCTCCTCCAGGGCCGTGTCGCCGCCGCCGACCACGGCGATGTCCTGGTCGCGGAAGAAGAAGCCGTCGCAGGTCGCGCACCAGGAGACGCCGCGGCCGGAGAGCTTGTCCTCGTTCGGCAGGCCGAGCTTGCGGTGCTGGGAGCCGGTGGTGACGATCACGGCGCGGGCCTTGTGCACGTTGCCCTCGGAGTCGGTGACGGTCTTGATGTCACCGGTGAGGTCGACCGCGACGATGTCGTCCGGGATCAGCTCGGCGCCGAAGCGCTCGGCCTGCGCCCGCATGTTGTCCATCAGCTCGGGGCCCATGATGCCGTCCCGGAAGCCCGGGAAGTTCTCGACCTCGGTGGTGTTCATCAGCGCACCACCGGCGGTGACGGCCCCCTCGAAGACCAGCGGCTTGAGGGAGGCACGGGCCGTGTAGAGCGCAGCCGTGTACCCGGCCGGGCCGGAACCGATGATGATCACGTTACGGACGTCGCTCACTGCTTCTCCTGGTTCGCATCGCGACCCGCGTTTGCTGCGGGGAGGGCGGTCCTGCTCCGCCGCCCGGGACAACGACTGACCAGTGTCTCGCATTCCCAGGCGGATCAGTACCAGGCGCCCGAACTCCGGAAGCGGCGTGGCGTCCTGGTCGTCGATCGCATGGGAACGGCCCGCCGGTGGCTGGGAAAGCGGGGCTCAGTGGCCGGGGACGGTCTGGTGCAGGACGACCGGGCCACAGTCGGGGGAGCGCAGGTAGACGTCCACGAAACCGGGTCGGCCGGGGCTCGGGTAGACCAGGACCTCGACCGGGGCGCCCAGGTAACTGCCCTGGTCGGTGGCCAGCGGGGCGCCCGGGGCGGGGGCCGGGCAGGCGGTGGGGGAGGCCGGGGCGGCGGGTGAGGTGGGGCCGGAGAGCTCCGGCCGGACGCCCTCGGCGGGGGCGGCGCCGGACTTGGCCGGTTCCGAGGCGCGCAGCCCGGGCTCGGTGCCGGAGCGGGCCAGCAACTGCTGGACCTGCGCGGCGAGCCGGTCCTCCCGGTAGACGGTGCCGGGGCCCGAGAGGTGTGGGGTACGGGCGCTCTGGTCCTGGGCGACACCGGTCGCGGCGGCCGAGGCGGCGGAGGTGCCGGAGTCGCCGGAGTGGTCCAGCAGCAGGGCGCCGCCGAGGCCGAAGGCGGCCAGTGCGGCGGCGGCACCGAGCAGCACGGCGAACCGCCGGCGGCGGAGCCGGGGACGGCCGGGTCCCGAAGAGGCGGCCGGGCGGGGCGGCGGCGCGGAGGGCGCCGGGACGGCGCGTACGGGCGTCGCCGGGGCCCCTGTCCGGCCGGTGGTGGCGGAGGCCTGCCGGGGGCGCTCCGGCGGGCGCTGCGCGCTCCGGGCCGCGGAGCGGTCGGCGAGGGCCGCCTCGGCGAGGGCGGCGTCCAGCCGGGCGGCGACGTCGGCGGGCACCGGTTCGGGCTCGACGGCGCCGAGCAGCGCCTGCACCTCGGTCAGGGCGTCGGCGGTCCCGCGGCACTCGGCGCAGCCGTCCAGGTGCCGGTGCAGCGCCTCGGCGGCCCCGGCGGGCTCGACCAGGCCCTCGGCGAGGTCGGCGAGCTCCTCGACGGAGGGGTGGGCGTCGGCGGGCTCGGGGGAGGAGAGGGGGGCGGTCATCGCGTGCTCGCATCTCCTTCCAGCATCGTGCGGCCGGTGCTCGGGCCTGTCCCTGTGACGGTGCGCGGGCCCGTCGGGTTCCCCTGGGCGTCGCGGCGCGGTGGCGGGGCCGCTCCGGGCGAGCCGGAGGCCCCGCGTCCCGGCGCCCGGCGCCCCGGTGTTTCACGTGAAACATCCCGCTCCCCGCGCGCCCCGTCGTCCGTCTCGCGCAGGTGCCGGACCAGCGGGAGCAGCCGGGCCCGGCCCCGCGCGCAGCGGCTCTTCACGGTGCCGACCGGGACGCCCAGCAGCTCGGCGGCCTCCGCGACCGGATAGCCCTGCATGTCCACCAGGACCAGCGCGGCCCGCTGCTCGGCGGGCAGCTCGGCGAGGGCCGCGGTCAGCTCGCGGTGCACCTCGTTCCGGACCACCGGGGAGTCGGCCGGCTCGGCGGTGCCGACCAGGCTGTCCAGCCGCTGCGGGTCGTCGTCCAGCGGGGTGGTGCGCCGGGTGGCGCTGCGTCGGGCGCGGTCCAGGCAGGCGTTTACCACGATCCGGTGCAGCCAGGTGGTGACCGCCGAGCGGCCCTGGAAGCCGGGGGCGGCGCGGAAGGCGGAGACCAGGGCGTCCTGGAGGGCGTCCGCGGCCTCCTCGCGGTCGCCCAGGGTGCGCAGGGCGACCGCCCAGAGCCGGTCGCGGTGGCGGTTCACCAGCACGCCGAAGGCGTGCGGATCGCCGGCGACGTGCCGGGCGAGCAATGCCGCGTCGTCCTCCGCCACTGTCACCCCTTGACCCCTTGCCGTCGTTCCGGTGCGCCGGGGTGCGGTCAGCCGAAGACCTTGACCTCGGCGACCTTGCCCTGGAACCTGCCGTCGCCATCCTTCGGCAGAGCGGTCAGCCAGATCAAGAGGTAACGCGTGGTGATCGGGGAGTCGAGGGTGTAGTCGGCGCTGGGGCCGGACTTCTTGCCGACGACGGTGAAGTTCTCCGGCCTGGTCCCCGGCGGGTTGGCGCCGGCCGTACCGGGCACCCGCAGCTCCGCGGTGTGCTCGCCGATGAACTGGACGTCCACCGAGGAGACCGACTGCGGCGAGCCGAGGTCGAGCAGCAGGCCGGTGCCCGACTTGAGGGAGGGCGGCTTGGGGCCGAGCTGGTCGTTGTACCAGTTGGTGGTCCAGGCGGTGCCCGGATCGCCGTCGATGGCGTTCTTGACGCTGGCGGTGCCTTCGGGCCCGTCGCCCAGCGGGTTGAAGGACTGCGCGTCCTTGACGGTGATCGGCACGGGGGCGTGCGTCGTCGTCCCGTGCGGGCTCGGCGCGGCGGTGCTGACCGAGGGCTGCGGGGTGGCGACGGCCTGGCCGGTGTGGCGCAGGCTGCCGACGAACTGCCAGGAGGCGACGCCGATCGCGCCCAGCGCGACCGTCCAGGCGGTGGCCTTGACCACTCGGCGCAGCCGGCGCCGGGTGCGCCGGGCGGCGGTCGGCCGGGAGGAGGCCGGCAGCGGGGCGACCGTCGTGTCGGCGACCCGGGTGGGGTTGGGCGCGGTCGGCAGGGCGTGGGTGTTGTGCCGGGGCGGCGTCGGGAAGGCCGGCAGCTCCGGCTCGGGCTGGCGGATCCGGGGCAGCTGCGCGATCGCCCGGACCAGCTCCTCCGGGGTGGTGATCGGCGCGGCGTGGTGCGGCGGGTGGTCGAACAGGGCGCGCGCCGCGAGCTCGGACAGGCCCTTGTGGACGCCCGCGCGGACCTGGTCCGGCGCGGCGTTCTGCAGGCCCTTGGGCAGCCCCTTGAGGTCGTAGCGGTCCTCGGGGTACGGCCAGCGGTGGGTGAGCGCGGCGAACAGCAGCGCGCCGATCGCCCGGGTGTCGGTGCGCTGGGCGTCCTCGGTGGAGTCCTCCGGGGGGAGCCCGCGCAGGGCGGCGTCCACCGCGATGCCGTTGATCCGGTACTGGCCGCTGTCGGTGCGCAGCACGCAGCGCGGGGTGAGCCGCAGGTGGGCCTTGCCGCGGCGGTGGGCGGCGGCGACGGCGTCGGCGACCTGGCGGACCATCTGGTACGCCTCGTGCGGCTCCATCGGGCCGTTCACCAGCAGCTTGGCGAGGTCGGAGGCGTGCGGCAGCCACTCCCGCACGACGTAGACCAGCTCGTTCTCCTGGACGGCGTCCAGCACCTGGACGAAGCGCGGGTCGCCGAGCAGTGCTGCGGACTTGGCGGCGGCCAGCACCTTGCGGGCCCGCTGGTGGCCGGAGGCCATCAGGTGGACGCCGACGGCCCGGCGCAGCTTCTCGTCGACGGCGCGCCAGCTGCTGAAGGTCTCGGTCTGGGAGATGCACTCCTCGAGCAGGTACCGGTTGCCGATCTTGTCGCCGCTGTGCCGCATCGGCGCGGGGAGGGTGCGCGGGAGGGTGGCGGTGTCCCGCGGGTCGACCGTGGGCTGGGGGTCGGTCGGGCGGCGCTTGGCGGGGGCGGTCTCCGGCGCGGGCGCGGGTTTCTTCCGCGGGGAGCCGGCCGCCAGTTCGGCGGCGATCTCGTCGACCGAGAGCGGGGCGGTGATCTCCGAGGTCTCCTCGCTGACGGCGGTCTCCCGGTCCGGCTCGGCGTCCGGGCCGGTGTCCGGGTCGCCTTTCGGGGCGTCGTCCGGGTCGCCTTGCGGGGCGGGGGGAGCGTCCTCGTCGTCCGCCACGGAGGGATCCGAGGAGGCGTCCGTGGAGGCTTCTGTGGAGGCGTTCGCGGAGGCCTTCGCGGAGCGGGCGTCGACGGTGCCCGCCGGCGCGGTCTTCGCGCGCCCGAGCTCGTCGATCGCCGCAGCCAGCGCGGCCTCGTCCGCCGCCGCGTCAGCTGCTGACGTGTCGACGACCGCCTTGGTGCCATCAGCCACCGTGGTCCTGCCTCCCCTTGTGTCGCCCCGGCTGAGAGAGTCGCTGGAGCCCGCGGATCGGCCGCCCTGTGCTCCAGGACAATTGTGCCCACTCTTCTCCACCGGGTACGACCGCTGAGACGTCCGCTCGGTTGCCTGCGGGTGGAGAGATGTCGTGCAGATCCCACACCGGGCCGCCACCTCGCGGTCCGTGGGTTCCGGCAGCGGGGGGCGGGCCGGAATCGAGCCGGACGGGCGGAGGCGGTGACCGCCCCGGTTGACGCCCGGTCAGGGCGTCCGCCCGTCCGGCCGGTTGGCCGGTCGGTCAGCGGCCCAGTCGGCCGCGGACCATGCCCAGCATGGCGTTCATCTCCTCGATCCGCAGGCGCTTCGCGACGAACCCGAAGACCAGCAGCTGGAGGCCGCCGCCCAGGACCACCGACAGCACGCTGCCCGCCCAGCCGCCGAGCACCTGCTGGACCGCCAGGCTGACGCCGAGGCCGACCGCCGCGGCCGGGACGCAGGCGGCGGCCAGCCGGCTGTACGTCTTGCCGATCCGCTTGGTGTCCAGCCCGCCGATCTTCTTCTTCAGCTTCGGCACCGCGACCGTCACTCCGACGGCGTAGGCGAGGCCGTAGCCGAAGGCCATGCCGGTCACCGTCCACTGCGCGGGCAGCGCGACCCAGCAGATCAGCGAGAAGCCGGCCTGGCAGGCGGCCACCCAGACGGTGTTGGAGAACGGCGTCCGGGTGTCCTCGTAGGCGTAGAAGCCGCGCAGCATCACGTACTGGGCCGAATAGGGGATCAGCCCGAGCGCGAAGGCCGAGAGCATCAGGCCGACGTTGGTCGCGTTGTTCAGGGCCGTGCTGCCCCCGCCGACCGCGTAGATCGAGCGGCCGATCGCCGGGCCGAGCGCCAGGAACAGGAAGGCCGCCGGGACCACCGCCACCGCGGTGGTGCGCAGCCCGTACGACAGGTCGTCGCGGACGGCACCGGCGTCCTCGTCGGCCGCCGCCCGGGAGAGCCGGGGCAGCACCGCGCTCATGATCGAGACGGTGATGACGGCCTGCGGGAGCTGCCAGATCAGCAGGGCGTTGGAGAAGGCCGACAGACCGACACCGCCGTGGCCGCCCTGTTCGGCGGCGCTGCCGGCCGCGGTGGCCAGCTGGGTGATGACCAGGTAGCCGGCCTGGTTGGCGAGCACGAAGAAGAAGGTCCACTTGGCCAGCCGGGCCGCCTTGCCCAGGCCGTGGCCGCGCCAGTCGAAGCGCGGCCGGAAGTGGAAGTCCGCGGCGCGCAGGTACGGGACCATCGCCAGCGACTGGACCACCAGGCCGAGCAGGGTGCCCAGGCCGAGCAGCCGGACGCCCTCCGGGGAGATGTTCTCCGGGGTGACCTGGGTGCCGTTGTAGCCGCCGTAGACCCAGATGTACGCGCCGAAGGTGAAGATCACCACGATGTTGTTGAGGACCGGGGTCCACATCATCGCGCCGAACCGGCCGCGGGCGTTGAGGACCTGGCCCATCACCACGTGGACGCCCATGAAGAAGATCGTCGGCAGGCAGTACCGGGCCAGCGCCACCGTGGTGTCGGCACGGGCCGGGTTGGTCATCATCGGGTGCGCGATCAGCTGGACCAGCAGCGGCGCCCCTAGCACCGCCAGGAACACCACGCCGCCGAGTCCGACCATCACCAGGGTGAGCAGCCGACTGGCGTAGGCGGTGCCGCCGTCCTCGTCGTTCTTCATGCTGCGCACCAGCTGCGGCACGAACACCGCGTTGAGCGCGCCGCCGCCGATCAGGATGTACAGCAGGGTCGGCAGGGTGTTCGCCGCGTTGTACGAGTCACCCATGACCGCGATGCCGATCGCGCCGGCGATCACCATGGTCCGCAGGAAGCCGGTGCCGCGGGAGACCAGGGTGCCGGCTGCCATGATCGCGCTGGAGTTCAGCAGGCTGGCGACCTTGCCGCCGCCCCCGCCGGCCGCCGGGGCGGGTTCGGGTGCGGTGGCGGGCTGCGCGGTGTGCTCCGCGGCGAGGTCCGCCCGCGGCTCGACCGCCGGGGGCACCGCGACGGCGGCCACCTGCATGGTGGCCTCCTCCTCGGAGAGCGGCGGGTCGAACTCGATCGGCGGCACGAAGGGGCGCTGCCCGTCCGGGCCGGGGTGCTGCGGCTGCCCCGGGTAACCGCCCACCGGCGGGTACGGCGCGGGGGCGACCGGCGGCACCTGGCCGGCCGGGGGCACCGGCGCGACCGGCTGGACCGGGGCGGGCTGGGGCACCGGCTGCGGGGCCGCGGCCTCGGCCGGGCGGCCGCCGAACAGCGCGTCCACCCCGACGTACTCGGTGGTCTCGGTGTCCCAGGCGGAGTGCGCCGGGCCCGGCTCCCACTGCGGCTGGGGCTGCTCGGCGCCGCCCCAGTGGGCGGCGGCCGGGCCGGCCTGCTGCGGCCAGTCGGCCTGGGCCGGGGGAGTGTCCCAGCCCGGCTGCACGGGCGGCACCGGGGGCGAGAACGGCGTCGACGGCACCGGGGTCGGGTAGCTGCCGCCCTGCGGCGGAAGCTGCGGCGGCACGTCGTACGCGGTGGCCGGCGGCGGCGCCGCGGCGGGTCGCCCGGCCTGCAGGCCGTACGGGTCCTGGCCGTCCTGGGGGTTCCGGTACGCCTCGGCGGCGTACGGGTCCTGGGCGTAGGTGTCGGCCACGTACCAGTCGCCGGACGGCGACTCGGCACCCGGCCGGCTCTCACCGCGGCCCGGGGGCCGCTCCTCGCTGCGCCCGGTCATGTCACCTCTTCGCTGTCGTGGGGGAGGCCGGCCCGGCGTTGCGGGGGGTCGGCGGTATCAAGGACCAACCTTCTCATCACTGGCGGTCCGATCCCGGCCATCCGGGCTGCTGGCGCGCGGTGTCTGCGCGGGACCGTCGCCCGCCGAGCCGTCCGCCGGGTCGTTCTCGGCGGGGCCCTGGGTGCGTTCCGGTGCGGTGGCCCCCGGCTCCTCCGGCTCGGTCCCGGCGGCGCCGTCCGGGCCGTCCGTCGCCGGGCCGTCGCCGACCGGCTGGTCGCCGTCCTCGTGCGGATGCCCGCCGCGGCGCTTGCGCTGGCGGAAGAAGCGCAGCGCGGCCAGCACCAGCAGTACGGCGGCGCCGGCGAAGACGTACAGCACTCCGTTGGTCACCGAGGTGACCTCGACCGTGAAGGTCTTGGGCTCGCCGTACGGCCTCGCGTCGGGGCCGGTGGTCCACAGCTGGGCGGTCATCTGGACCGGGCCGTTGTTGCGCGCCTCCGCGTTGAAGCGCAGGGTGACGCTCTGCGAGGGCGGGAGGACCAGGTCCTCCGGCTTGCCCACCCCCAGCCGGTTCGGCTGGTTGGAGGTGAGCCGCAGCTTCAGGTTGGTGACCGTCTGGGTGAGGTCGTTGCGCACGCTGACCTGGATCTGGCCGGTGTTCCCCGACAGGGTGACCACCTTCTTCGGCGGCACCTGGACGGCGCGGGTGAGCTCCGTCAGGTACCCGCCGACGCCCTTGCGGTAGTCCTCGCCGGCCGACGTCTGGGGGCGCCACTCGGTGGACAGCGAGCGGACCATGGCGGCGCTGAACGGGCCGCGCACCCGCTGGGGCAGGGTGAGCACCCGCATCAGGGTGTCCAGGTCCCACTGGAGCTTGTCGGTGCCGCTCAGGGCGGAGGCCGGCAGTTCGGAGGCCCGGGCCTGGGTCGGGTAGTCGGCGGGCGACGGGACGGTGGTGTTGGCCTTCGGGTCCGGCGCGGACTGGGCCAGTGCGTCCAGCTTCGCCGGGGTCAGCCACTTGTCGGTCGCCGTCTGCAGCGCCCCCGCCAGCACCTTGGCGGTGGCGGCGGTCATCTCGCGCGGCGGCATGACCAGCAGGCCGCGCTGGTTCTGCGGCTGCTCGTGGGTGATCGTGAAGGTCTCGGCCAGGAATCGCTGGGTCGCGTCGGTCTGGTCCTTCGGGTCGCTCAGGTCCTTCTGGAGGAGCGAGGAGACCGTGTCGTCGGCGACCACGGCGCTCTGCCCGTTGCCGATCGGGCGCACCGCGGTCGGCGTGTAGTTCACCGAGTCAGGGTCGGGCATGCTCGCGCCGTTGACCAGCACCAGGCTGCTGCCCGTCTGCCGGGCGAAGCCGGCGATCTGCTGGTCGAGGTAGCCCTGGTAGGGCCAGGCCACGTCGGAGCGGGTGTCCACGGAGAGCCGGCCCTCGACGGTCAGCCGGCCGGCGGTGGCCGCCTTGTCCAGGGCGGTGCCCATGCCGGACAGGTCGGCGCCGTTGTGGGCGATCGAGGCGAGGTCCGGGTCGGCGTACGGCAGCGCGATGACCTGGCTGCCCGACTTGGCGACGGCCGCGCGCAGCTTGTTCAGCCAGGCCTCGGCGGCGGGGGAGGCGTCGTGCTGGACGGTGTTGTCGTCCTTGGCGGACTTGCCCTCGGCCTCGCTGCCCGGCTTCTGCACCCGGTACTTGCCGGTCATCGCGAACGCGGCGTCCAGCAGGTCCGGGTCGATCACCCAGGTCAGCCCGGTCAGCTTGGAACCGGTGTCGACCAGCTCGTACAACCGCCCGCCCGGTGCGAGATCGGTGGCCAGGCTGTCGTCGCGCAGCACCGGGAGGGTCTGGTCGTTGTCGGCGGCGGTCTGCGCGGCCAGCACCGGCGCGTGCACCAGCGGCCAGAGCGTGGTGACCTTCGTCGGCTGGGCCTCGGTGCCGCCGGTGGAGAAGGGCAGGAAGGTGCGGGCGATGCCCAGGGCGCGGTCGCGCGGGTTGTCGTCGGTCGAGCCCCAGGCGTCCACCGCGAGCTCGTAGACGCCGCTCTCGGACAGCCCGAGGTCGCTCACCGCGACGCTCAGGGTGTACGGCAGGCTCTGGCCCGGCTTCAGCTCCGGCAGGGCGTACTGCGGGCTGTCCAGCTCGGTGCCGTCGTCGCCCCTCGGCGTGGTGCGGGTGGCCACGCCCTGGAGCTCGCTGCGCCGTTGCAGGGGCTTGGTGGAGGCCGGTTTGCGGACTGCCGCGTGGGCGCCCTTGAGGGCCGACTTGCCCGCGTTGGTGACGTGGCCGGTGATGGACACGGTGCCGTTGGGGACGGCCAGCTGCGGGGTCACCGACTCGATGGTCAGCGCCACCGGGTACTCCGCGGTGGCCGTGGCGTCGGCGGCCGGGCTGATGTTGCCGCCGGCCGGCAGCGCCATGGCGGGGGCGGCCGTGAACAGGGTCAGGGCGGCCGCGCAGGCGGCGGCGAAGCGGCGGGCCAGGCGGCCCGGGCTCCGTCCGTCGGCGGGACGTCCAGTCCGTCGGTCGGGTGGTCGGTGCGCCCCCAGGCCCGAGTGCCGTGCCGGCTCACTCACTCGTTTCGCCCTCGCCGTTCTGTTCGATCGCTCGCTGCTGATGCTGTCCGTCCGGCGGTGCTGCCGGACGTTCCCCGCTCGACGTTCTTCGCTCGACGCTGTGCGCCACCCTGCTGCCGCGGAAGGTTCCGCCGACGTGGCGGCACGCGACACCGCATCCCCGGTTCCGGTGTCCGCGATCCGTCCACCGGCATGGTAACGATCCAGCCTGGCGTGCAGTGTTGCGGGCTGTGGGGTGAGACGCCCAAAACGCGTGGGCGGTTGACCTTCCGGGGCACGTACCCTTGTGAGCCGTGTCCACTGCCAATGAGCCCACCGCGCGCACCGATCGTTCCAGCACCGCCGTCCAGGCCGTCCCAGGCCTGAGCGAGGCCCAGACCCTGGGGCTGCAAGAGCTGCTGCGGGTGTCGCCGGTGGCCGACGAGATCGCCCGCCGGTTCCAGGCGGCCGGTCACCGGCTGGCCCTGGTCGGCGGCTCGGTGCGGGACGCACTGCTCGGTCGGCTCGGCAACGACCTGGACTTCACCACCGACGCCCGCCCGCAGCAGGTGCTCAAGCTGGTCAAGGGCTGGGCGGACGCGGTCTGGGACGTCGGCATCGCCTTCGGCACCGTCGGCGCCCGCAAGGACACCCCCGAGGGCTCCTTCCTGATCGAGATCACCACCTACCGCTCCGAGGCGTACGACCGCACCTCCCGCAAGCCCGAGGTGACCTACGGCGACACCATCGAGCAGGACCTGGTCCGCCGGGACTTCACGGTCAACGCGATGGCCGTCGACCTGCCCGGCCGCGGCTTCGTCGACCCGCACCGCGGCCTGGAGGACCTGGAGGCCCGGGTGCTGCGCACCCCCGCCACCCCCGAGGAGTCCTTCTCCGACGACCCGCTGCGGATGATGCGGGCCGCCCGCTTCGCCGCCCAGCTGGACTTCGAACCGGCGCCCGAGGTGGTCGCCGCGATGACCGCGATGGCCGAGCGGATCACCATCGTCTCGGCCGAGCGGGTGCAGGCCGAGCTGAACAAGCTGCTGCTGGCCCGGCACCCGGTGAAGGGCCTGCGGCTGCTGGTCGACACCGGTCTGGCCGGGTACGTGCTGCCGGAGCTGCCCGCGCTGAAGCTGGAGCGCGACGAGCACCACCGGCACAAGGACGTCTACGAGCACTCGCTGACCGTCCTGGAGCAGGCCATCGACCTGGAGCAGGACGGCCCGGACCTCACCCTGCGGCTGGCCGCGCTGCTGCACGACATCGGCAAGCCGCGCACCCGCCGCTTCGAGTCGGACGGCCGGGTCTCCTTCCACCACCACGAGGTGGTCGGCGCCAAGATGACCCGCAAGCGGATGCGCGAGCTCAAGTACTCCAAGGAGCTCACCGAGGACGTCTCGCGCCTGGTCGAGCTGCACCTGCGCTTCCACGGGTACGGCGGCGGGGAGTGGACCGACTCCGCGGTGCGCCGCTACGTCACCGACGCCGGGCCGCTGCTGGAGCGCCTGCACAAGCTGACCCGCTCCGACTGCACCACCCGCAACAAGAAGAAGGCGGCCGCGCTCTCGCGCACCTACGACGGCCTGGAGCAGCGGATCTCCGAGCTGAAGGCGCAGGAGGAGCTGGACGCGATCCGCCCGGCGCTGGACGGCAACCAGATCATGGAGCTGCTCGGGCTGAAGCCCGGCCCGCAGGTCGGCAAGGCGTACAAGCACATGCTCGAACTGCGGCTGGAGCAGGGGCCGATGGAGCACGACGAGGCGGTCGCGGCGCTGCGGGCCTGGTGGGCCGGGCAGCAGGGCTGACCGCGACAGCGGCGACGGAACGAGGGGCGGCCCCGGTGCGGGTGCCGCCCCTCGCCCGTGCGCGGGATCACTTCAGGTGCTTGAGGCAGAGCACGTAGTCCAGTGCCGGCCAGTTCGGGTGGGTGCGGGTGTAGGAGCTGTCCGCCTTGGGCTGCTTCTGGCAGGCCTTCTCGTCGGAGGTGGCGAAGTACTTGTAGACCACCTTGTACTGCGCCTTGGAGTCGGTGCAGGGCAGCACGGAGATCTTCGGGTGGTCGTCGCTGGTCCCGTCGTTGCGCAGGCAGTCACCGATCTTGGCGTCGTCCACCGCGTCGGACGGGTCGGTCGGGGTGGCGATCGGCGGCAGGGTGATGCTCGGCAGCGTGAAGGACGGCATCGGGGGCGGCGGGGTGAAGCTGAAGGTGGGCTGCGGCGACGGGGAGAAGGTGACCGTGTTGGTCGGCGTCGACGAGCCGACCGGGGTGCCGTTCTTCGGGCCGATCACGCCGGTGGCGACCAGGATCCCGGTGGTCAGCAGGGAGACCGGCACCAGCAGCATCGCCAGGTGCGGGCGGCTGCTCAGCGGGGCGCCCGGGTCGAGCTGCGGGCCGTGGGTGCCCGGCATCGGCGGCGGCAGCCGCTTGATCCTGCCGTGGGCGCCGAGGTTCATCAGCAGGGTGATCAGGGTCAGCAGCGGCGACACCCAGCTCCACCAGCCCTGGACGAGCGTCCGGGCGGACATGTCGCGCACGGTGGCCGTTCCGCAGGTGTGGCAGAACGGGCCGTGCATCCGCAGCATCCGGAACGCGACTATCAGGCCCTGGTGGCCGCGGACGGTGGCGCGCACGGCGGGGAAGCCCCCGCAGAAGCGGCAGTGCTCCCCGTCCGTCGGGGCCGGAGGGGGGTAGCCGTAGCCGCCGTAGTCGTAACCGGGCGGCTGGGCGCCGTACGGCTGCTCCGGCGGCGGGGCGCTCGGGTAGCCGTACCCGGGCGGGCCCGGCGGGGGCGGTGCGCCGTACGGGCCGCCGGCGTACGGGCTGCCGCCACCGGGCGGCGGGCCGTAGGGCGACTGGGGCGGAGGCGGAACGGACAAGAGGTCCCCCGGAGAAGGATGGCGGCTGGAAGAGGTCAGGATTTCTTCACCGGCGGGTAGCCGGTGGTGGGGGTCAGCGGGCCGAGGCAGAGCACGTACCGCTTCTTGTTCCAACGGCGTCCGCTCTTGCCCGAGACGGTGCTGGTGGTCTGCGGCGTCTGCCGGCAGCGGGTCACGTCGGTGGTGCCGGTGAACTTCGACAGCACCTTGTAATTGGCCTTGGAGTCAGTGCAGTTGACGATCTCGACGTCGCGCGAGCCGCTCACCCGGACGCAGTCGCCGGGCTTGGCGCTGCTCACGTTCGGACCGCTCAGGAAGTAGCCGGCCGCGACCACGACGCAGCCGCCGACCACTCCGACGACCCGCAGCTTGGACCGGACACCGCGCTTGGCGGGCGGTGCCGCGGGCGGCTGGGCGGGTTGCGGGTAGCCGTACGGGCCGGCGGGCGGCTGCTGCCCGTACGGCTGCTGTGCCTGGGGCGCCTGGGCGTACGGGTTCTGCGCGTACGGGTTCTGCGCGTACGGGTTCGGCGGGTACGGCTGCCGGCCGTACGCGGGCGGGGGCGGACCGTACCCGGGCGCGGCGGGTGGCGGCGGCCCGTACGGGCCGGTCGGTGTGCTCATCAGTTCGTCCCCCGAGACCGAGTGCTGTCGTTCCGACAGGTTTACGTACCTTAGCGACTCGGTCGGACGCAATCGGTCCGGAGTCCGTCCGGGATTTCGGGACGAGGTGGTTTCGATTCCGGTACCGGACGGTTTCAGTGACCGCCGCCGGGGAGCGGGCCGGACCGCCGGGCGGCCCGCAGGTAGAGCGCCGCGGCCAGCGCGTACACCCCGGCCACCCCGACGACCACCGTGACCGAGCGGCCGGACAGCGGCAGCACCAACGCGGTGACCAGGGCGGCGGCCACGAAGGCGACGTTGAACAGCACGTCGTAGATGGCGAACACCCGGCCGCGGAACTCGTCCTCGACCGACTCCTGCACCACGGTGTCGGCGCAGATCTTGGTGCCCTGGGTGACCACTCCGAGCAGCAGGGCGGCGGCCAGGCAGGGGATCGGGGCGAAGAACAGGCCGAGCGCCGGGACGAAGACCACCGGGGCGAGCAGGCAGACCGTCATCCAGCCGGCCAGGCCGAGCCGGCGGGTGCACCAGGGGCTGACCACCGCGGCGACGAAGAAGCCGGCGGCCGACAGGCCGACCGCCTGGCCGAGGGTGGCCAGTCCGGCCGCGCTGTCGGTCGGGTCGTTGAAGGTGTACCGGGCGAGCATCACCACGACCACGATCAGCACGCCGTAGCAGAACCGGGCCGCGGTGACGGCGGCCAGCGCGTGCACGGCGGGCCGGCAGTCCCGCACCAGGTGGCGGACGGCGGCGCCGAGTTCGACGGCGGCCCGCTTCAGCGCCTGGCCGAGCGCGGGGTGGTCGCCGTGCCGCTCCGGACCGAGCAGGTCGCGGTCCATCCGACGGGCCGCCAGCGCGGCCGACAGGTAGAGCAGCGAGGCGACGGTGACCAGCGCGGCGTCCGCCTCCGGCCCGGGGACCATCAGCTGGTGCAGCAGGAAGCCGATGCCCCCGCCCGAGGCGGCGGCGACCGTCCCGAGGGTGGGGGACAGGGCGTTGGCGGTGACCAGGGTGTCCTGCTCGACCACCCGGGGCAGGGCGGCGGACAGGCCGGCCAGGATGAACCGGTTGAGCGCGGTGACCAGCAGCGCCGAGGCGAAGAACAGCCAGGTCGGCGCCTGGACCAGGAGCAGCGCGCCGGTGCCCAGCCCCAGCCCGAAGCGGGCCAGGTTGCCGAAGTAGAGCACCTGGCGGCGGCGCCAGCGGTCCAGCAGCACCCCGGCGAACGGGCCGATCACCGAGAACGGCAGCAGCATCACGGCCAGCACCGAGGCGATGTCGGCGGGGGAGGACTGCTTCTCCGGGGAGAAGACCACGTAGGCGGCGAGCGAGACCTGGAAGACGCCGTCCGAGAGTTGGGAGAGGATCCGGGCGGTCAGCAGCCGCCGGAAGTCCCGGCCGCGGAGCAGACCGAGGAGCGTGGCGCGGTGCGCGGACTGGTGGGTGCTGCCGTTCTCGGTGATCGCCACCCGCCCAGAGTGCCACGGAACCGGGCGCCGTTTCACGTGAAACATTCGCTGCGGGAACGTGAAGGGCTCACGATCAGATGATCGTGAGCCCTTCGGAAGAGCTAGGAGCAGTCAGCTCAGCGCTCGACGTTCGACAGTCGCGAACCGAGCTGCGCTCAGCGCTCGACCTCGCCGCGGATGAACTTCTCGACGTTCTCCTTGGCCTCGTCGTCGAAGTACTGGACCGGCGGGGACTTCATGAAGTACGAGGAGGCCGACAGGATCGGGCCGCCGATGCCGCGGTCCTTGGCGATCTTCGCGGCACGCACGGCGTCGATGATGACACCCGCGGAGTTCGGGGAGTCCCAGACCTCGAGCTTGTACTCCAGGTTCAGCGGGACGTCGCCGAACGCGCGGCCCTCGAGGCGGACGTAGGCCCACTTGCGGTCGTCCAGCCAGGCCACGTAGTCCGAGGGGCCGATGTGGACGTTCTTGGCGCCCAGCTCGCGGTCGCGGATCTGCGAGGTGACGGCCTGGGTCTTGGAGATCTTCTTGGACTCCAGGCGCTCGCGCTCGAGCATGTTCTTGAAGTCCATGTTGCCGCCGACGTTCAGCTGCATGGTGCGCTCGAGGATGACACCGCGGTCCTCGAACAGCTTGGCCATCACGCGGTGCGTGATGGTGGCGCCGACCTGGGACTTGATGTCGTCACCGACGATCGGCACGCCGGCCTCGGTGAACTTGTCCGCCCACTCCTTGGTGCCCGCGATGAACACCGGCAGGGCGTTCACGAAGGCGACCTTGGCGTCGATGGCGCACTGGGCGTAGAACTTGGCCGCGTCCTCGGAGCCGACGGGCAGGTAGCAGACCAGGACGTCGACCTGCTTGTCCTTGAGGACCTGGACGACGTCGACCGGGGCCTCGTCCGACTCCTCGATGGTCTCCCGGTAGTACTTGCCGAGGCCGTCGAGGGTGTGGCCGCGCTGGACGGTCACGCCGGTCGGCGGGACGTCGCAGATCTTGATGGTGTTGTTCTCGCTGTTGCCGATGGCGTCGGCCAGGTCGAAGCCGACCTTCTTGGCGTCGACGTCGAAGGCGGCGACGAACTCCACGTCACGGACGTGGTAGTCACCGAACTGGACGTGCATCAGCCCGGGGACCTTGCCGGCCGGGTCGGCGTCCTTGTAGTACTCGACACCCTGCACCAGCGACGCGGCGCAGTTGCCCACGCCCACGATGGCTACGCGAACCGAACCCATTCCGGTTGCTCCCTGTGATCTCATGAGGGCCGTCGGGGTCGACGGCACTCGTCCTGCTTCTTCGATGACTGCTTGTACGGGCGCGAGGCGCCCACTCCTGCCGCGTGGCACAGGGCTGACGCGGTGTCAGCGCTCCTGGGCGGAGCGCCCCGGGCGGTCGTACGGTGGCCCGGACGGGTCGCGGGACCCGGTCTCCTGGCCACGGCCGTCCGAAGTCTTGGGGGGTACGGCGGTGACGTTCCCGTCCGTGGCGGGCCCGGTCCGGCCGGTGCGGTTGGCCCGTTCGGTCTCGATCAGCTCGTTGAGCCACCGGACCTCGCGTTCCACCGACTCCAGGCCGTGCCGCTGGAGTTCGACGGTGTAGTCGTCGAACCGTTCGCGGGCGCGGGCCAGCGAGCTGCGCATCCGCTCCAGGCGCTCCTCCAGCCGGCTGCGGCGACCCTCCAGGACGCGCATCCGGACGGCCCGGTCGGTCTGGCCGAAGAAGGCGAAGTGGACGCCGAAGCGCTCGTCCTCCCAGGCGTCCGGACCGGAGTCGGCGAGCAACTCCTCGAAGCGCTGCTTGCCCTCGGGGGAGAGCCGGTAGACGATCTTCGACCGCTTGCCGTTGAGCGCGGTGGCCGGGACGTACTCGACGTCCGGGTTGTCCTCGACCAGGAAACCCTGGGCGACCAGGCTCTTCAGGCACGGGTAGAGCGTTCCGTAGGAGAGCGCCCGCAGTGCTCCGAGCAGGATGTTGAGCCGCTTGCGCAGCTCGTAGCCGTGCATCGGGGCGTCATGGAGCAGGCCGAGAACGGCGAACTCCAGCACTCCTGAGCGCCTGCCCACTGCCGTCGTCCTCCTTCCCCTTGACCCTCGCTCCGGCCGCTGCATCCGGCGGTATACCGCTTCGATGTATCGGCTCGATATATCGAGAACAGTAAACCCGGCCCTCGGAACGAGCAAGGGGGGCACGCGTGAATGTGATCACAAGCCGACGCGCGGGTGGGGTTGGCAACGGGCATGTAATGATCTGTCGCCGTTTTGCGGTTATTGGCGACTGATGCCCGATTAGTTGTATTTCAGCGCTGCGTACGCTGTCGCGTGTGCACGAGGACCAACCTCCGGGGTTAGGGCGGTCCGGGCATCGGACAGGAACCCTGCCTTCAGGCCGCCAAGGCCTGGCGAGGAGCGGCTGAGAACATGAGCGAGCGACGGCGAAGGACGCCCAACCCGGGCGGTGACGGGCAGCAGCCCCCGGGAGGCGGAGGTCGTCGGGGTGGTCCCGGACCCGACGAGCTGGCTTCGGACGGGCTCGGCCACCGACGCCGACCGGGCGTCCGGGAGACCGCCCAGCAGCCCCGGATGACCCGTGCCGAGATGCGCAAGGCCGCCCAGAAGAAGGGCAAGGGCGGTGGTCGTCGCGGCGGCGCCGACGCCTCCGCCGCGGCCGGCCCCGGCAAGAAGCGCTTCATCGACTACCCGCGCTGGGGCAAGACCGGCGTCCGGCGCTGGCTGCCGTCCTGGAAGCAGTGGCTGAGCGCCTTCCTGCTGTTCTTCGCCACCGGCGTGGGCGTCGTGTTCTACCTCTACCAGACCACCACGGTTCCGCAGCTCAAGGACCTGGTGAAGGAGCAGAACACCATCTACTTCTGGGCCGACGGCACGGAGATGACCCGCAAGGGCGACACCAACCGGCAGATCGTCGAACTGGGCGACATCAGCCCCAACCTGCAGAACGCCGTCATCTCGGCGGAGAACGAGACCTTCCGCACCGACAGCGGCATCGACCCCAAGGGCATGCTGCGCGCCGTCTACAACATGGCGAAGGGCGGCGAGACCCAGGGCGCCTCGACGATCACCCAGCAGTACGTCAAGAACGCCTACCTCAGCCAGGAGCAGACCATCAGCCGCAAGCTGAAGGAATTCTTCATCACGCTGAAGATCAACCAGACGACGGGCAAGGACGACATCCTCAAGGGCTACCTCAACACCAGCTGGTTCGGCCGCAACGCCAACGGCGCCCAGGCCGCCGCCCAGGCCTACTACGGCGTCAACGCCAAGGACCTGAACCTCTGCCAGAGCGCGATGCTGGCCGGTCTGCTGAAGGGCGCGAACTACTACGACCCCTCCAAGCCGGGCAACCACGACCGGGCAGTGGAGCGCTGGAAGTGGATCCTGGACCGGATGGTGATCACCCACAACACCACCCCGGAGGAGCGGGCGAAGTGCACCACCTTCCCCGAGCCGATCGCGCCGAAGGCCAGCTCCAACATGAACGGTGAGATCAGCTACCTGGTCGACACCGCCAACCAGTACGTGATGACCACCGACAAGTCGATCACCCAGCAGATGATCGACAAGGGTGGCCTGAAGATCTACACCACCTTCGAGAAGGACAAGGTCGACGCCCTGAAGAAGGCCGTCGACGACGTCAAGGCCGAGAACCTCGACCCGCAGAAGCGCCCCAACAACGACACCTTCGTCCAGTTCGGCGCCGCCAGCCTGCGTCCGGGGGACGGGGCGATGGTCGCCATCTACGGCGGCGACGGCGTGGAGAACGGCCACTTCGACAACAACGCCAACGCCGGCGGCGTCCAGGTCGGCTCGACCTTCAAGCCCTTCGTGCTGGCCACCGCGATGCAGGTCGGCGTGCAGACCGCGAAGGACGGCGACGGCAAGCCGAAGCGGATCAACGCCGACAGCCGCTACCTCGCCGACGACATGTCCGAGATCCGCAAGCCGGACGGCTCGCTGGTGATCGGCGACGACGGCAAGCCCTACCGGCAGAAGAACGAGGACTCCGGCAAGCGCGGCTACGTCTCGCTGCGGCAGGCCATGCAGTGGTCGTACAACGTGCCCTTCGTCCAGCTCAACCAGGACGTGGGCGGCCCGGCCGTGGCCGACATGGCCGTGCAGATGGGCATCAAGCGGGAGAGCCTGGCCGACCCGAAGACCGCGACCTTCCCGCTCGGCACCTCCACCATCAGCCCGATCCGGATGGCCACCGGTTACGGCACCCTGGCCGCCAGCGGCAAGGAGGCCGAGCCGTACTCGGTCACCAAGGTCGAGGTGGACGGCAAGGAGCGCCCGGGCTTCGGCAAGAAGGACGCCAAGGTGGCGCTGGAGCCGGCCGTCGCCGACAACGTCACCGACGTGCTGGTGAACGTGGCCAAGAACGGTACCGGCTCCAAGACCAACGGCCTGGGCCGCCCGGTGGCCGGCAAGACCGGTACCACCGACCAGAACAAGTCGGCCTGGTGGGTCGGCTACACCCCGCAGCTGGTCACCAGCGTCGCGATGTGGCGCGAGGACCCGAGCAAGCACGACCGGGAGTCGCTCAACGGCACCGGCGGCAAGGAGTCCATCCACGGTGGTGACATCCCCACCGACATCTTCACCCGCTACATGAAGGCCGCGCTGGCCAACGAGAAGAAGATGGACTTCCCAACCCCGCAGCAGGTCGGCACCGAGGTGGACTCCTCGGGCGCGCCCTCCACGGTCACGGCGACGCCCACCCAGACCGCGACGGAGACCCCGTCGGCCCCGGTCCAGACCCAGGCGCCGGTCCAGCAGCCGACCCAGCAGCCGACCCAGCCCACCCAGGGCGGCGGCTGCGTGCCGGGCGTGGACTGCCAGCCCACCCCGCCGCCGACGCACAACCCCAAGCCGACGCCGACGAACACCTGCCTCCTGTTCGACTGCTCGGTGCCGTCGCCGACCAGCAGCACGGGCGGCAGCGGCAAACCCGGCGGCGGCGGCAAGCCGACCCCGACCACCACGCCCTAGCCGGGCGGGCGGCGATCCGGTCCGGCCGGTGAGACACACGGCGGTGGCGGTCCTCCTCGGAGGGCCGCCACCGCCGTTTCGTCACGATTCGCCGCCCGCGCCCCGCCCGCACCGCCGGACCACCGTGGGGTCCTCCTCGTTCCGGCGGATCCGGTGCGGCAGGATGTCCGGCATGACGTCGAGCGATCGTGACGAAACCGCGGGCCCGCAGGGGCCCGGCGCCGCCACCGGGCCCACGCCGGCAGCCGTCGCCGCGGCCGCGCCGGCGACCGACACCGTCGTCGTCCCGGCCGACGAGGACCGGGTGGCGGCGGCCGGCAGCGAGGTGTTCGGCGGCCCGCCCGGACGGCGGGCCCTGCTCGGCGTCTCCTGGTGGATCCCGGTGCGGGTGCTGGCGCTGGTGGTGATCGTGGTCTCGGCGCTCGGCATGGTGCACGACCTGCCCTGCTACGACCAGGCCTGGTTCCAGCCGGGGTCGCCGCAGTACATCCACGCCTGCTACAGCGACATCCCGCACCTGTTCTCCGGCCGCGGCTTCTCGGCCGGGCTGCACCCGTACGTGGACCGGATCCCCGGCACCACGGGGGACCTGCAGTACCTCGAGTACCCGGTGCTGACCGGACTGTTCATGCAGGTCGCGGCCTGGCTGACGCCCGGCGGCGGCACCGAGCAGGCCCAGGAGCAGTGGTTCTGGGCGATCAACGCCGGAATGCTGATGGCCTGCGCCGTGGTCGCCGTGGTCGCGCTCTCCCGCACCCACCGCCGCCGCCCCTGGGACGCGATGCTGTTCGCGCTCTCGCCGGTCCTGCTGCTCAACGGCACCGTCAACTGGGACCTGCTCGCGGTCGCCCTGGCCGCCGTGGCGATGGCCTGGTGGGCCCACTCCCGGCCGGGCTGGGCCGGTGTGTTCATCGGCCTGGCCACCGCGGCCAAGCTCTACCCGCTGCTGCTGATCGGCCCGCTGCTGGTGCTCTGCTGGCGGGCCGGGAAGTGGCGCGAGTTCCGGGTGGTGCTCGGCGGCGCGGTGGGCGCCTGGCTGGTGGTCAACCTGCCGATCATGCTGGCCAACTGGCAGGGCTGGTCGACCTTCTACGTCTTCAGCGAGCACCGCGGCGAGGACTACGGCTCGTTCTGGCTGATCCTGATGCAGAACCGCGGGGTCGGGCTGGCCGACCTCGACCTCTACATCGGCGTGCTGATGGTGCTGGGCTGCGCGGCCATAGCGTGGCTCGGCCTCTCGGCGCCCCGCCGACCGCGGTTCGCCCAGCTGGCCTTCCTGGTGGTCGCGCTGTTCGTACTGGTCAACAAGGTGTACTCGCCGCAGTACGCGCTCTGGCTGCTGCCGCTCGCGGCGCTGGCCCGGCCGCGCTGGCGCGACGTCCTGATCTGGCAGGCCTGCGAGGTGCTCTACACCCTCGGCATCTGGTCCCACCTGGGCTTCGTCACCGGGCCCAAGCAGCACGGGATCGGCGAGACCTGGTACCACTTCGCGATCGTGCTGCACCTGCTGGGCACGCTCTACCTGGTCGTGCTGGTGGTCCGCGACGCCCTCCACCCGGACCGCGACCCGGTGCGCTGGGACGGCAGCGACGACCCCTCCGGCGGGGTGCTCGACCACGCCCCGGACGCGTTCACGCTCGGCACCGCCCGGCACCTGCACGAGGACGAGAGCTACGCCGGACACGCGTCGGCCGGCTCCTTCGAGCAGTGGCTGGAGGAGCCACGGCGGTCGGAGCCGGCCGAGAAGCAGTAGCGCGAGCGGGCACCGGCCCGGAGGCGAGCCGAGCGCCGATGGGGGAGCCGCTAGCGGTCCACCACGCGGTCGAAGTGCGTGGTGGTGTGCCGGACCTGGAGGCCCAGTTCCTCGCCGATCGCCGGGGGCGCGGTCTCCCCGTCCAGGAACAGCAGCGAGACCTGCATGTGCGGCGGCTCGGCGAACCAGAGCTGCTTGCCCGCCCAGTGGAACGGCGACTTGGTCTTGTTGACGGTCGCCAGACCGGCCCGGGCGATGCCCTTGGCCCGCGCGCCCATGCTGGCCACGTACTTGGGGGCCTCCAGGCCGATGCCGTGCGCGGTGCCGCCGGCGACCACCAGGATGTGGCCGTCGGCGGGCGCCGGGTGCTGGCGGTAGCCGTAGCGGTCGCCCTTCTTCACCGGGGTGACGTCCAGCACCGTGGCCCGGACCTCCAGTGCGCCGTGGTCGCCCAGCCAGAGCCGGGTGCCGATCCGGGCCCGGAAGACGGTGTCCGGGTAGCGCTGGGTCAGCTGGTCCATGCCGGCCGCGCCCAGGTGGCTGACGAAGACGGTGTGCACCGGGATGCCGGCCGCCTTCGCGGTGTCCACCCAGTACATGACCTCCTCGACCGGGCTGGAGCCGTCCGGCCGGTCCATCGGCAGGTGCAGCGCGAGGCCCTCGAAGGAGACGCCGTCCAGCTCGGTGGCGACGGTGCGCAGGTCGGCGGCGCTCACGCCGTGCCGGCGCATGGTGGTCATGCACTCCAGCACCACCCGGGCGCCGTGCAGCGCGCGCAGCGCGTCCACGCCGGCCACCGTCCGGATCACCCGGGCGTGCGGCAGCGGGAGCGCCTCCTCGCCGACCCGGTAGGGGGTGAGCACCAGGAGCTCGCCGCCGTACCACTCGGCGGCGTCGGCCGCCTCGTACGCGGTGCCGACGGCCAGCACCCCGGTGCCGAGCAGCGTCGCCTCCTCGGCCAGCCGGTGGTTGCCCAGGCCGTAGCCGTTCCCCTTGGCGACCGGCACCAGGCCGGGGAACTCGGCGAGGACGGAGCGCTGGTGGGTGCGCCAGCGTTCGGTGTCGAGGTAGAGCGACAGCGTCATCGGGTCAGCCTCCTCAGCGGCGGGACATGTAGAGGTCGAGGGCCTTGTGCAGCAGCTTGTTCAGCGGGAAGTCCCACTCGCCGAGGTACTCGGCCGCCTGGCCACCGGTGCCGACCTTGAACTGGATCAGACCGAACAGGTGGTCGTTCTCGTCCAGGGTGTCACTGATGCCGCGCAGGTCGTACACGCCGCCGCCGAGGGCGTAGGCGTCGCGCATCATCCGCCACTGGATCGCGTTGGAGGGCTTGACCTCGCGCTTGTGGTTGGCCGAGGCGCCGTAGGAGTACCAGACGTGCTCGCCGACCACCAGCATCGTGGTCGAGGCCAGCGGCTCGCCCTCGTGGTAGGCGATGTAGAGCCGCATCCGGTTCGGGTCCTCGGCGTTGAGGGCGTTCCACATGCGCTGGAAGTAGGCCAGCGGGCGCGGGGTGAACTTGTCGCGCTCGGCGGTGACCAGGTAGAGCTGGTGGAAGATCGGCAGCTCGTCGTAGCCGCCCTGGACCACCTCGACGCCGCTCTTCTCGGCCTTCTTGATGTTGCGGCGCCAGAGCTGGTTGAAGCCCTTCTGGATGTCGTCCAGCGAGCGGTTGGCCAGCGGCACCTGGTACACGTAGCGCGGCTGGACGTCGCCGAAGCCCGCCCCGCCGTCCTCGCCCTGCAGCCAGCCGGCCTTGCGCAGCCGGTCGGCCACCTCGAAGGCGCGCGCCTCGTACCAGTCGGCCTCGACGTCGCGCAGCCGCTTGGCCTGCTTGGCGGCGATGGCCTCCTTGATGGTGGCGGCGTTCCAGCGGCGGATGACCACCGGCGGGCCCATCTTCACCGAGAAGGCGCCCTGCGACTTCAGGTGCGCCAGCATCGGGGAGAGCCAGCGGTCGAGGTCGCGGTCGAACCAGTCGATCACCGGGCCCTCGGGCAGGTAGGCGAGGTAGCGCTTGACCTTCGGCAGCTGGCGGTACAGGACCAGACCGGCGCCGACCAGCTGGTTGTGCTCGTCGAACCAGCCGATCGACTCGGAACGCCACTCGGCCTTCACGTCACCCCAGGCCGGCACCTGCATGTGGCTGGCCGAGGCGCGGCTCCTGATGAAGGCGAGGTGCTCCTCGCGGGTGATCGTCCTCAGGCGAAGGCTCATTGCTCGGTGCTCCTCGTCGGTCGGGCTGCGGTGGCCCCAGGTTCTCGGGCTGACCTTATCGTCCGGGGCCCGGGCGCCCGCCGCTGCGGGCACGACGGCGCCCCCGTCGGGTACCTGTCTTCCTGCAGATACGCGAGGGGGGCGCCGGGGGTTCCTGGAGGCGGGGTCCTCAGACCATGCCGCCGCGGGCGATGCCGAGGTAGAAACCGATCGCGGAGGCGCCGAGCGTGATCATCAGGACGAAGCGCTCGGCGGTGGTGACCGAGACGAACATGCCCCACAGCCCCGTGACGATCCCGGCCAGACCGGTCCACGAGGTCAGCACGTGCAGGTTGTAGAAGAACGAGGTGGTGAAGGCGATCGCGCCCAGCACGGCGGTCAGGGCCACCAGGGTGTTCTCGCGGGGGTGCGGGTGGCCATCGGTGTTCAGCGTGAGCGCGGGCATGCGGTGGACGGACTGGGCCATGAGTCCCACCTCCTGGCGTGGAGACGAACGGGCAGGAATCCCGTTCGTCCAGATTGCGGCGGTCCGGTCCGTCTCACAACCCCTGTGCGTTTTGTTCGGCCGTCCGGGTGCAGGTAGGCTGTGCCGTCTGCACTGGTGTAGTTGTGCCCCCTTGCGCCCTCTTTCGGGTGACACCCTCTTTCGGGTGGGCGGGGCCCGACTGTCCGACCCGGCCGCTACGGTGGGCCGGAGTCGTCACCGCACCGGTGCCGACGCTACGCACAACCCTCCTGCCACGGAGAGACCGTGGCCGCTGAGTCCAAAGGAGGTGGGTTACTCATGCGTCACTACGAGCTGATGGTCATCCTCGACCCCTCGGTCGAGGAGCGTGCTGTCTCCCCCCTGATCGAGTCCTTCCTCGCCGTCGTCCGCAACGCCGGTGGCAAGGTTGAGAAGGTCGACACCTGGGGTCGCCGCCGTCTGGCTTACGAGATCAACAAGCAGTCCGAGGGCATCTACTCGGTCATCGACCTGAAGGCCACGCCTGAGGTCGTCAAGGAGCTCGACCGCCAGCTGGGCCTGAGCGAGTCGGTTCTGCGGACCAAGGTCCTGCGCCCGGACACCCACTGAGCCACCTCTGAGGCCTTCGGGTCTCGGGTAGCTCGCGACCGTTGTTTCACGTGAAACAGCGGTGAACGGACATCTTCCCGAGAGGTCATCACCACCATGGCAGGCGAGACCGTCATCACCCTCGTCGGCAATCTCGTCGACGACCCCGAGCTGCGCTTCACCCCGTCGGGTGCGGCGGTCGCGAAGTTCCGCATCGCGTCCACCCCCCGCACCTTCGACCGTCAGACGAACGAGTGGAAGGACGGCGAGAGCCTCTTCCTCACGTGCAACGTCTGGCGTCAGCCGGCGGAGAACGTGGCCGAATCGCTGCAGCGCGGCATGCGCGTCATCGTGCAGGGCCGACTGCGCCAGCGGTCTTACGAGACCAAGGAAGGCGAGAAGCGGACGGTCTTCGAGGTCGAGGTCGACGAGGTCGGCCCGAGCCTGCGATCGGCGACCGCGAAGGTCACCCGGGCCAACCGGTCCGGCGGCCCCGGTGGCGGCTTCGGCGGCCAGCAGGGTGGCGGCCAGGGCGGTTGGGGCGGCGGTGGCGGCCAGCAGGGCGGCGGCTGGGGTGGAAACTCCGGCGGCGGCCAGTCCGGCCCCTCCGACGACCCGTGGGCGTCCAGCGCCCCGCCGTCCGGTGGCAACCAGGGTGGCGGCGGCTGGGGCGGTGCCCCGTCCGGCGGCGGCTACTCGGAAGAGCCCCCGTTCTAAGAGCTGACAGATTTCGTGCGGCCCGACCGACGGCGTCCCCGGACGCCGGTCGGGTCGTGAACCCCAAATGGAGCACACCATGGCGAAGCCGCCTGCTCGCAAGCCCAAGAAGAAGGTTTGCGTCTTCTGCAAGGACAAGGTCAACTACGTTGACTACAAGGACACGAACCTGCTGCGGAAGTACATCTCCGACCGCGGCAAGATCCGTGCCCGCCGGGTCACCGGCAACTGCACCCAGCACCAGCGTGACGTCGCCACGGCCGTGAAGAACAGCCGTGAGATGGCGCTGCTGCCCTACACCAGCACCGCGCGCTAAGAGAGGGTGACCGAGTAATGAAGATCATCCTCACGCACGAGGTGCCGGGTCTCGGCTCCGCCGGCGAGGTCGTCGAGGTCAAGGACGGCTACGCCCGTAACTACCTGGTCCCGCGTGGCTACGCCATCCGCTGGACCAAGGGTGGTCAGAAGGACGTCGACGCCATCCGTCGCGCCCGCAAGATCCACGAGATCCAGACCCTCGAGGCCGCCAACGAGGTCAAGGGCAAGCTCGAGGGCGTCCAGGTCAAGCTGGCCGTTCGCTCGGGTGACGCCGGCCGCCTGTTCGGTTCGGTGACCCAGTCCGACGTCGTCGAGGCCATCAAGGCCGCCGGTGGCCCGGCTGTGGACAAGCGCGCCGTCGCGATCGCCTCGCCGATCAAGACCGTGGGCACCCACAAGGTCTCGGTCAAGCTGCACTCGGACGTCGTGGCCAACCTCGACGTCGCCGTCGTGGCTGCCTGAGTTCCGTAGCAGTGGCCTGAGGGCCGGACTCCGCGAGGAGTCCGGCCCTCGGTCGTTCCCGGGGCCCAGGATCGTCGGAAAGGCCCTCAGCTCCGGACGGCCCCGGTGACCAGCCAGCGGCCGCCGCGGGCGCGGGCGACCAGGAAGACGGCGCGGACCAGCATGAACAGGTTCATCGCCCACCACAGCCCGGCCAGCCCGGTGCCGGTGGCCGGCACCGCGACGGCCACCGGGGCGAACACCGCCAGGGTCGCGAGCGCCGCCCGGGCGAGGTACGGGCCGTCCCCGGCGCCCATCAGCACGCCGTCCAGCACGAAGACCAGGCCGGCCACCGGCTGGCTGAGCGCGAGCAGCAGCAGGGCGGTGTGCAGCTGCCCCTGGACCACCGGGTCGGGCGTGAACAGCGGGACGTACAGCGGGCGGGCGAGTACCACCAGCAGGCCCAGCACCACCCCGGAGCCCAGGCCCCACTCGACCATCCGCCGGGTGGCCGCCCGGGCGCCCGGGGCGTCCGAGGCGCCCAGGTAGCGGCCGATGATCGCCTGCCCGGCGATCGCGATGGCGTCCAGCGCGAAGGCCAGGAAGCTGAACAGCGTCATGGTGATCTGGTGCGCGGCCACCTGGTCGTCGCCGAGCCGGGCGGCCACCGCGGTGGCGATCATCAGCACCGCGCGCAGGCTGACCGTCCGGACCAGCAGCGGGCCGCCCGCCCTGGCACCGGCCCGGATGCCCGCCGGGTCCGGCCGCAGCGAGGCCCGCTCCCGGCGGGCGCCGCGGACCACCACGACCAGGTAGACGGCGGCCATCCCGGTCTGCGCCAGCACGGTGCCCCAGGCCGAGCCGGCCACCCCGAGCCCGGCGCCGTAAACCAGCCCGGCGTTCAGGCCGATGTTGGCGGTGAAGCCCGCGACGGCAACCACCAGCGGCGTGCGGGTGTCCTGGAGGCCGCGCAGCACGCCGGTGGCGGCCAGCACCAGGAGCATCGCCGGGATGCCCAGGGAGCTGATCCGCAGGTACGTCACGGCGTACGGCGCCGCGGTCGGCGAGGCGCCCAGCACCCCGGCGGCCCAGGGCGCCAGCAGCAGGGTGAGCAGGACCGCCGGGACGGCCAGGCCGAGGGCGAGCCAGAGCCCGTCGACGCCCTGCTGGACGGCACCCCGGCGGTCCCCGGCGCCGATCCGGCGGGCCACCGCGGCGGTGGTGGCGTAGGCGAGGAAGACGAACACCCCGGTCGCGGTGGTGAGGGCGGCGGAGGCGACGCCGACCCCGGCGAGCTGCGGAGTGCCGAGATGGCCGACGATCGCGGAGTCGGCCATCAGGAACAGCGGCTCGGCGACCAGTGCGCCGAAGGCGGGCACCGCCAGGGCGAGGATCTCGCGGTCGTGGCTGCGTCTGGAGGGCTCGGAGGGGGCGGCACGCATGCGGTCCAGGGTACTCATCCACAGGTAACAGGCCAACAGGCAATTCAGTCATTACTCGGCAGTGGGGTGTGCGCGCTCCGCCCGGTCGGCGCCCACAGCCGTCCGGGTGTGTGTGAAGAATTTCTCATGCACAGGCCTGGGAAGGGGTAATCGCAGGTCAGAACATTGACGGTGGATCGATCGTCTGGTTATCCACAGGAGCTTCCACAGGGGTGTCCACAGCTTTGCGGCAGTTCTCCACAGCCAGGGGCCGGTCGTCCACACCCCCTGTGGATAACCGCCTTGGCGCGAGGGCGTCCGGCGCCTTAGCGTGGGCTCTCCACCCGACACTCCCACCGGCCCGGCGTCCGATTTGTCGGTGCCGTGGCGTACAACAGGAGCGGCTCCGCTCCACCCAGCCACCGGCAAGGCCCGCTCCAACTTCGCACCACTCGCTGATCGGGGAACACGCGTGACCGGCCCCCAGTACGACGACCACGACGCCCCGCCGCCGGAGGAGGACTGGCAGACCGCCGAGGACCCCTTCCCGGTGGGCGCCTTCGACGACGCCCCCTTCCCGGACGGGCCCGGCGACCGGCTCCCGGTCTCCCGCAACCGCGGCAACGGTCAGGGCGGCGGCCAGGGGGGCGGCAAGGGCGAGGGCTTCCGCAAGGGCGCCGGGTTCAGCCACAGCGGCAAGAAGGGCGACCGCCGGGACGACCGCGACCGCCGGGACGACGAGGGCCAGGGCGGCGTCGACGGCTTCGAGCGCGTCCCCCCGCAGGACCTCGCGGCCGAGCAGTCGGTGCTGGGCGGCATGCTGCTGTCCAAGGACGCCATCGCCGACGTGGTCGAGGTGCTCAAGCCGGCCGACTACTACCGGCCCGCGCACGAGATGATCCACGGCGCGATCCTCGACCTGTACGCCCGCGGCGAGCCGGCCGACCCGATCACCGTGGCCGGCGAGCTCACCAAGCGCGGCGAGCTGCAGCGCGTCGGCGGCGCCTCCTACCTGCACACCCTGGTCAACTCCGTCCCGACCGCGGCCAACGCCGAGTACTACGCCCAGATCGTCCACGAGCGCGCCGTGCTGCGCCGGCTGGTCGAGGCCGGCACCCGGATCGCCGGCATGGGCTACGCGGCCGAGGGCGACGTGGACGAGATCGTCAACGCCGCCCAGGCGGAGATCTACGCCGTCACCGAGCAGCGCACCAACGAGGACTACGCACCGCTGGCCGACATCATGGAGGGCGCCCTCGACGAGATCGAGGCGATCGGCTCCCGCAACGGCCAGATGTCCGGCGTGCCGACCGGCTTCGCCGACTTCGACCAGCTCACCAACGGCCTGCACCCCGGTCAGATGATCGTCATCGCGGCCCGTCCCGCCATGGGCAAGTCCACCCTGGCGCTGGACTTCGCCCGGGCCTGTTCGATCCACCACAAGCTGCCGAGCGTGATCTTCTCGCTCGAAATGGGCCGCAACGAGATCGCCATGCGCCTGCTCTCCGCCGAGGCCCGGGTCGCGCTGCACCACATGCGCTCCGGCAACATGACGGACGACGACTGGACCAGGGTCGCCCGCCGGATGCCCGACGTCAGCGAGGCGCCGCTGTTCATCGACGACTCGCCGAACCTGTCGATGATGGAGATCCGCGCCAAGTGCCGTCGGCTCAAGCAGCGCAACGACATCAAGCTGATCGTCATCGACTACCTCCAGCTGATGCAGTCCGGCGGCTCCCGCCGGGCCGAGAACCGCCAGCAGGAGGTCTCGGACATGTCCCGTAACCTCAAGCTGCTGGCCAAGGAGCTGGAAGTACCGGTCATCGCGCTGTCCCAGCTGAACCGTGGTCCCGAACAGCGCACCGACAAGCGGCCGATGGTCTCCGACCTGCGGGAGTCCGGCTCGATCGAACAGGACGCCGACATGGTCATCCTGCTGCACCGCGAGGACGCGTACGAGAAGGAGTCCCCGCGCGCGGGCGAGGCCGACCTGATCGTCGCCAAGCACCGCAACGGTCCGACCGCCACCATCACGGTCGCCTTCCAGGGCCACTACTCGCGCTTCGTCGACATGACCAGGGACTGACCGGGCCGATGGCGCTCCCCCTCGGGCGGGGTGGGCGCCGTCAGACCGTGACGGTGGCGCGGAAGAGCGTGCTGCCGGTGCCGGAGAGGCGGGTCGGGGTGCCGGTGGCCGGGAGGAAGGCGGACTGGCCGCGGGCGAGGTCGAGCACGGCGCCGTCGGCGGCGGTGAGGCGCACGGTGCCCCCGGTGCAGAGCAGGATCTGCGGGGTGCGGCCGTCGATCTCGCGCTCGACGCCGTCCAGTTCGAAGCGGGAGAGCCGGAACTCGTCGATCGGGACGGGGTAGAGCTGCTCGCCGGGGGTGGCCCCGACCGGGACGGGGTGCACCACCTCGGGGGCGCCGGGCTCGAAGAGCACGACCTTCAGCAGCTCCGGCACGTCGATGTGCTTGGGGGTGAGGCCGGCCCGCAGCACGTTGTCCGAGTTGGCCTGCAGCTCCACGCAGACGCCGGACAGGTAGGCGTGCGGCACTCCGGCGCCCAGGTAGAGCGCCTCGCCGGCCCGCAGCCGGAAGTGGTTGAGCAGCATGCCGGCGATCACGCCGCGGTCGTCCGGGAAGTCCTCGGCGATCCGGGCGTACGGGGCGTGCTCGCCGTCCGGGTCCGACTCGGCCAGCGCCGCGACGGTCTTCCGGACGGTCCGCTCGGCGGTCGCGTCGTCCATGGTGAGCAGGGCGGCCAGGGCGCCGCGCAGCGCCTCGGCCTCCGCCCCGGCGTCGCCGCCGGCCCCGACCGACAGCAGCTTGATCAGCGGCTCCAGCTCGGGCACCGCGAGGGCGGCCATCAGCGCGGCCGCCTCGGCGGGCCGGCGGAAGCCGCACAGACCCTCGAACTCGCCCAGCGCGCAGACCATTTCGGGCTTGTGGTTGTCGTCGCGGTAGCTGCGCTCGGGGGCGTCCAGCGGGATGCCGAGGCCGTTCTCGGCGGCGAAGCCGGCCCGGGCCTGCTCCAGCGTGGGGTGGGCCTGGATGGACAGCGGGATGCCCGCGGTGAGCACCTTGAAGAGGAACGGCAGGGTCGGACCGAACCGGGCCACGCTCGCGGCGCCGAGCTCGCCCTCGGGGTCGGCCGCGATCAGCTCGTCCAGCCGTCGCGGGCCTTCGCCGCGGTCGGCGCGGGACGGGTCGCCGGGGTGGGCGCCCATCCACAGCTCGGCCTGCGGTTCGCCGGTCGGCTCCTGCCCCAGCAGCTCGGGCAGGGCCGTGAGCGACCCCCAGGCGTACGGGCGGACGGTGTTGACGAGCCTGTCCATGCGCGCGGTCCTACTCCTTCGCTGACGGGGCCGGTGTGCCGGATCGCCGGGGCGGGCCCGGCGGTGCGGGCGGGTCCGGGCACGGGCAAGGGCATCGACCCTAGCTGACCTGGGTCGCCCGCGGGGAAACGGTGGCCATCCGGTGGGAGTGCCGTGGTCCGACCGGCGGTTCCCGGGCGCGGTAGTAGGATGCCAGGACGCAGTGGTCTCCGCCCCCCGCAGCATTTCCCCACCGTGGTCATCCCGTCGGCGGGCTGCCGGTGGGGCCGCGTTCCAGAGTGTGGGCGACGGTGTTCTGGCACTCCCCGCCATCGGCCGAGAGGTTTGTACGTGACCGTGAACCAGCAGAGTTTTGCTGATCTCGGCAAGGTCCTGGTGATCATCCCGACCTACAACGAGGCGGAGAACGTCCAGCGGATCGTCGGCCGGGTCCGGGCCTCGGTGCCCGAGGCCCACGTGCTGGTCGCCGACGACAACAGCCCCGACGGCACCGGCGAGCTGGCCGACAAGCTGGCCGCCGAGGACGGCAACGTCCACGTCATGCACCGCAAGGGCAAGGAGGGCCTGGGCGCCGCCTACCTCGCGGGCTTCCGCTGGGGCATCGACAACGGCTACGACGTCCTGGTCGAGATGGACGCGGACGGCTCGCACCAGCCCGAGGAACTGGACCGGCTGCTGAACGCGCTGCGCGGCGCCGACCTGGTGCTCGGCTCGCGCTGGGTGCCGGGCGGCCGGGTGGTGAACTGGCCGAAGTCGCGGCTGCTGCTCTCCCGCGGCGGCTCGACGTACTCGCGGCTGATGCTGGGCGTGCCGATCCGGGACGTCACCGGCGGCTACCGGGCCTTCCGCAAGGAGACCCTGCTGGGCCTGGGCATGGACGAGGTGGCCTCGGCCGGGTACTGCTTCCAGGTCGACCTCGCCTGGCGCACGGTGAAGGCGGGCTTCAAGGTCGCCGAGGTGCCGATCACCTTCGTCGAGCGCGAGCTCGGCGCCTCCAAGATGAGCCGCAACATCGTGGTCGAGGCGCTCTGGCGGGTGACCTCCTGGGGCATCGCCGACCGGGTGGCCCGCGTGCGCGGTGGCGCCGCGAAGCGCTGAGTTCCGAGTTCTCGTGACGAGGGCCCGTCTGCCGGGAATGGCGGGCGGGCCTTCGGCGTATCCGGGCCGGTCGGTCGGCGGCCGGGTCGGGCCGGTCAGCAGCCGCCCTTGAGGGCGCTCTCCGGCAGGTAGCGGTCGGCCCAGCGGGCCAGTTCGGTGAGGGCCGGCTTCAGGGCGACGCCGCCCTCGGTGAGCCGGTAGCTGACCCGCAGCGGGGGGCCGGGGTCGACCTCGCGGACCACCAGTCCGGCCTCGGTCAGCTCGGTCAGCCGGTCGGAGAGCATCCGCTCGCTGATGCCCGGGACGGCGCGGCGCAGCTCGGAGAAGTAGGCCGGACCGCCGTTGTTGAGCACGCCCAGCAGCATGCCGGTCCAGCGCTTGCCGAGCAGGGTGAAGACCCGGTTGAGAGCCAGGTCGACGTTGACGCAGGCGCCGTGGCCGGGGTCGGTGGTGCACGCGTCGACGGCGGTGGGGGCTGCGTCGGTGACTGCTTCGTGCTCGGCCATGCATCCAGCGTACTCGACACTAGTGACTGAAGAAAAGTAAGCTGCTACGGTAGTTTCAGCTGCGGCGGAAAGAGCAGCTGCTTATTTCTCTGGAGGTCCTCCATGCCCACGCTCCTGCACATCGACTCCTCGGCGCTCGCCGACGGTTCCGTCTCCCGCGAGGTCACGGCCGCCTTCCTGGCCGCCTGGCAGGCCGAGCACCCCGACGGCACGGTGATCCGCCGGGACCTCGCCGCCGAGCCGGTCCCGCACCTGGACGCCCACGGCATCGCCGCCGGCTTCACCCCGGCCGAGGCCCGCACCGCCGAGCAGAGCGACGCCTTCGCGCTGCGCGAGCAGCTGATGGTCGAGCTGGAGTCCGCCGACGCCGTGCTGATCGGCACCCCGATGTACAACTTCACGATCCCGTCGACCCTCAAGGCCTGGCTCGACCACGTGATCCTGATGGGCCGCACCGCCGGCGAGGAGCCCTCCGCCAAGGGCACCCCGGTCACCGTGGTCGCCTCCCGCGGTGGCTCGTACGCGCCCGGCGCCCCGCGCGAGCCGTACGAGTTCGTCACCACCTACCTGGAGAAGGTGCTGACCGGAATGCTCGGGCTGGAGGTCGACTTCATCGTGCCGGAGTTCACCCTCGCGGCGAGCGTCCCGGCGATGGCCGACTTCATCCCGGCGGCCGCCGAGTCCAAGGCCCAGGCCCTGGAGCAGGCCGTTCGGCGGGCCAAGGAGCTCGCGGGCCGCGCCGCGGTGTGACGTGCGTCCGAAGGCGCGCCCGCCGGGCGCGCCTTCCGCACGATCGGCCGCCGGCACTTCCATGCTGTAGGGCGCAGGAAGTCCGACCGCCGACCAGAGGGAGCATCCCGTGACGTCGTCCCCGCCCGAGGAGAACGCCGGCGCGGAAGGGGTGGACGCCGAGCCCGTCGCGGCCGCCGCCGACGACACGGACGACGCGGAGCGGACCGAGCAGACGGCCCGGCCGCTCGAGGTCGCCGTCTTCACCGGGCCCGAGTCGGCCTTCTTCACCACCTCCACGCTGATCCTCGGGGAGCGGACCGCGATCCTGGTGGACGCCCAGCTCACCCGCAGCGCCGGGCGCGAACTGGCCGAGTGGGTCGCGGGCAAGGGCCGCCGGCTGCTCGCCATCGTGGTCACCCACCAGCACCCCGACCACTACTTCGGCGCCGAGGAGGTGCTGAAGCTCTTCCCGGACGCCCAGCTGTTGGCCGCACCGGCGGTGGTCGAGGGCATCCGGCGCACCGTCGCGGCCAAGGTCGCCCAGTGGAAGCCGGTCTACGGCGACGACATCCCGGACCACCCGCTGATCCCCTCCCCGCTGCTGCCGCAGCCGCTGATGCTCGACCGCCAGGTCATCCCGGTGCTGCTGCTCGGCCAGGCCGACTGCGGGGAGTCCACGGTCGTCCACGTGCCCAGCATCCGGACCGTGATCGCCGGGGACTTCGCCGGCAACGGCACCCACCTGTGGACCGCCGACACCACCCCGGCCCAGCGCACCACCTGGGGCCACAACCTCGGCCAGATCGCCGACCTCGGCGTCGACCGGGTCATCGCCGGGCACCGCGCCCCCGAACAGGGCGACGACGCCGCCCGGGTGCTCGCCTTCACCGGGGAGTACCTGCGGGACTTCGACCGGCTGCTCGCCGAGCACCCGGACGACCCGGAGGCACTGATCACGGCGATGAACGAGCGGTACGGGGAACTGACCCTGCCGTCCTTCCTGCACCTGGGCGCGGCCGCGAACACCGCCCGGGCCGCCTCCGCGGAGCCCGGAGCGGACCGGGAGGGCGGAGAGGACGGCGCCGCCGGGTAGGGCGGGATACTGGCCTCATGGCGACGCCGTACGACGTGATCGTTCCGGCGGGCGGCGCGGCCCGGAGGCTCGGCGGGGCCGACAAACCCGGCCTGACCGTGGGGGAGACCACCCTGCTGGACCGGGTGCTCGCCGCGTGCGCGGGCGCCCGGACCACCGTCGTGGTCGGCCCGGCGCGGCCGACCGTGCGCGAGGGCGTCCGCTGGACCAGGGAGCGGCCGCCCGGCGGCGGGCCGGTCGCCGCCGTCGCGGCGGGACTCGAGCTGGTCACCGCGGACACCGTGCTGCTGCTCGCCGCCGACCTGCCCTTCCTCGACCGGCGGACGGTGGAGCGGCTGGCGTCCGCCCTCGACGAGACCGGGGCCCACGCGGACGCCGCCGTACTGGTCGACGCCGGCGGGCGCGACCAGCCGCTCACCGCCGCCTACCGCACCACCGCGTTGCGCGCCGCGCTGGCCGCGCTCGGCGACCCGGCCGGGCAGCCGCTGCGCCGTCTCGTCGGCGGGCTGAACCGGCTGCGGGTGGCCGACACGGACAACGTCGCGTACGACTGCGACACCTGGGAGGACCTGGAGCAGGCGAGGGAGCGGGAGCGGCCCTGAGCGCCGGTCGGAGGTGACGGGTGCGCGGTCGCTCGGGGTGGGGGCGCGGGAGATCGCGGCCGTCGTGGGTGGGGCCGGGTGCGCCCGGCGGTTCCGGCGCGCTCGGCGGTCCGGGCCGGGCGGCGGAGGGTGCCGGTGACCAGGCGTCGGGGCGGGAATCTCACCGGGCCCGCCCCCGGGCCGTGAGGGAGACGACGCGCGCCGCACACGGGGTGAACACTCCGGGGAAACCGCTGATCGGGCAGCATGGGCGCATGGAGCGCACGCTGGAAGACTGGATCGCCGAGGTCAAGGCCGACCTGGGCATCGACCTGGACGTGGACGTCCGGGGACTGCTCGACATGGCCCGGGTGGTCGCGCACGGAGTGGCCCGGCCGGCCGCGCCGCTGACGGCCTTCCTGATCGGCTACGCGGCCGCCCAGCAGGGCGGCGGGGCGGAGGCCGTCGCCGAGGCGGCCCGGCGGACCACGGCGCTCGCCGAGGGGTGGAAGCCGGTCGACGGCCCGGAGGGGCCGTGAGCGCGGTCGGACAGACCAGCGCGGCCGCCTCGTCCACCGGTCCCGGCGTGCTGAGCTGGTCGCGCGCCCGGGAGACCGCGCGCGGCGCCGGCCTGCGCCCGCTGCCGGTGGTCGGGCTGCCGCTGGCCGAGGCGCTCGGGCACGTCCTCGCCGAACCGCTCGGCGCGCTGACCGACCTGCCCGCCTTCGACACCTCCGCGATGGACGGCTGGGCGGTGGCCGGGCCCGGGCCGTGGCGGGTCGCCGGGCGGCTGCTGGCCGGTCGCACCGAGGTGCCGCCATTGGCCGACGGCAGCGCCGTCGAGATCGCCACCGGCGCCCAACTGCCGCCCGGCGCCACCGCCGTACTGCGCCGCGAGCACGGCCGGGCGGAGGGCACGCTGCTGCGCGACCGCGGTCCGCAGCAGCTGACCACCGGCCAGGACGTCCGCCCGCGCGGCCAGGAGTGCCGCCGCGGCGAGGAGTTGCTGCCCGCCGGGACGGTGGTCGGGCCGGCGGTGCTCGGCCTGGCCGCCGCCTGCGGTCACGACCGGCTCGCCGTGCGCCGCCGTCCGGTGGTCCAACTGCTGGTGCTGGGCGACGAGTTGCTCGACCGCGGGATCCCCGGCCCGGGGCTGGTGCGGGACGCGCTCGGCCCGCTGCTGCCGCCCTGGCTGCGGGCGGTCGGCGCCGAGGTGGCCGAAGTCCGGTGCGTCCGGGACGACTTCGGGCTGCTGCGGGACGCCCTGCGGCACTCGACCGCCGACGTCGTGATCACCACCGGAGGCACGGCCGCCGGCCCGGTGGACTTCCTGCACCGGGCGCTCGCCGAGGTCGGCGCCAGACTGCTGGTCGACGGCGTGGCCGTCCGGCCCGGCCACCCCATGCTGCTGGCCGAACTCCCCGGCGGGCGCCACCTGGTGGGCCTGCCGGGCAACCCGCTGGCCGCCGCCGCCGGGATGGTCACGCTCGCCCTGCCGCTGCTGCACGCCCGCGGCGGGCGGGCCGCCGTCGGCCCCGCGCTCGCCCCGGCGGCCGTCGTGTTGCCCGGACATCCGGTGGACACCCGGCTGCAGCCGGTGCGGCGCACCGCCGAGGGCGTCGTGCCGCTCGCCTTCGACGGGCCCGCGATGCTGCGCGGCCTCGCCCGGGCCGAGGCGCTGGCCGTGATCCCGCCCGGCGGCGCGGCAGCGGGGGAGGCCGTCGAGCTGGTGGAGGCGCCGTGAGCGCGCGCCGGGGGCACCCCCGGCCGAAGGCCGGGCACGGTCCGCGGGAGTGCGAGGACCTGGTGGTCGCGGTGGTGCGCGGCCGGCGGGTGCCCGACTACGACGAACCGGAGGCGGCCGTGCTGCGGCTCACCGACCGGGTGATCGTCAGCAAGTCCACCGACCGGGGCGAGGCCTGACTCACGAACTGCCGTGAGGCGCAGTAGGTTCGGGGCATGCATGCGATGACGATTCCCGTACCCGGCGGCCCCGAGGCACTGGTGTGGGCCGAGGTGCCCGACCCGGTGCCCGGCGAGGGCGAGGTCCTGGTCGAGGTGGCGGCCACCGCCGTCAACCGTGCCGATCTGCTCCAGCGGCAGGGCTCCTACAACCCGCCGCCCGGCGCCTCGCCCTACCCGGGGCTGGAGTGCGCCGGGCGGATCGTCGCGCTCGGGCCGGGCGTGGCCGGCTGGGCGGTCGGTGACGAGGTGTGCGCCCTGCTGGCCGGCGGCGGCTACGCGCAGCGGGTCGCGGTGCCGAGCGGGCAGCTGCTGCCGCTGCCGAAGGGGATGGGCCCGGAGCAGGCCGCGGCGCTGCCGGAGGTGGCCTCCACGGTGTGGTCCAACGTCTTCCTCACCGCCCACCTGCGGCCGGGCGAGACGGTGCTGCTGCACGGCGGCGCGAGCGGGATCGGGACGATGGGGATCCAGCTGGCCAAGGCGGTCGGCGCGCGGGTCGCGGTGACGGCGGGCAGCGCGGAGAAGCTGGCCCGGTGCACCGAGCTGGGCGCGGACATCGCGATCAACTACCGCGAGCAGGACTTCGTCGAGGCGCTCCGGGAGGCCACCGACGGGGCCGGCGCGGACGTGATCCTGGACATCATGGGCGCCAGGTACCTGCAGCGGAACGTGGACGCGCTGGCGGTCAACGGGCGGCTGGTGATCATCGGGCTGCAGGGCGGGGTGAAGGGCGAGCTCGACCTCAACGCGCTGCTGCGCAAGCGGGCCGCGGTGATCGCCACCAACCTGCGCGGTCGGCCACTGGCGGAGAAGGCGGCGATCGTGGCGGCGGTGCGGGAGCACGTGTGGCCGCTGGTCGAGTTCGGGGTGGTGAAGCCGGTGGTGGACCGGGTGCTGCCGCTGACCGCCGCCGCCGAGGCGCACCGGGTGCTGGAGGCGGGGGAGCAGGTCGGGAAGGTCGTGCTGACGGCCTGAGCGGCGCCGCGCAGGGGCTCGAAATGCCGTGATTGTCGGATTGTGTGAGGCTGGTCCGGAGCTGTCCTGCCGCCGACCCCGCCCCCGGGCGCGGTCGGCCGTCGGAAGGACTCGACCGTGGCCGCATCTCCGCACGACGTCCTCGGGCCCCTGCCCGCCGCGCCGCACCACCGTCGTAGCCGCCGTTCCCAGCGGCTGCTCGCGGCGGCCGTGCTGGGACTGACGCTCCCGCTCGCCGCCGCGACCGCGGCGCCGGCGGACCCGTCGCCGGCGGACCCGTCGCCGAGCGCCTCGGCGCCGGCGGCGGACTCCCCGGCTCCCGGTTCCGACGAGCGGACCTCCCAGCCCGAGGCCATCGCCCCGTCGCCCAACGCGGCGCCGCCGCGGCGCTCCGTGCCCAACCGGCTGCGCCCGGACCTCACCGAACTGTGGACGCACCACCACCACCGCCGCCCGGCCTCGGCGCCGGAGCGCCCGGACACGGCCGTGCGCCGGGTGCCGGACCAGTGGCCCGGTTGGGCGCCCGACCAGGCCCCCGACCAGGCACCCGACCAAGCGCCGGACCAGGCCCAGGACCAGGCCGTCGAGCAGCCGCCCGAGCAGGCCCAGGACCAGGCCGTCGAGCAGCCGCCCGAGCAGGCCCAGGACCAGGGTGTCCCGGCCGACCAGCCGGACCCGGGCGCGGACTCGGACTCGGACTCGGGCGCGCCGGACGCATCGGCTCCCGCCGCCGTCCAGGGCACCGGCACCGTCACGACGGCCTCCGGCCAACCCGTGGCAGTTGCGGCCGTCCCGGCCGTCCTGCCCGCCCGCTGGCAGGACCCGTCCACCCTCCAGCTGCCGCTGGGCGTGGGTCTGGGGCTGATCGGCTGCGGCCTGGGTCTGATCGGCCTGCGGCTGCGGAAGGGCTGAGCCCCGGCGACGGGCGCACCCGGTGGCGCGCGCTGTGGAGATCCGGTGGGAGTTCCGGGGCGGGGCGAGCCGGGTTCGGCGTGGGTTCTGCGATGCCGTGCGCGCGGCGCGGCGTCGGCCAGACGGTCGGGGCGGCCCGGGAACTGAGTACCCGTACGGATTCCCGGGCGGGCCGCGGAGGCGTACCGTCGTCCCGGGTGGCGCAGGCCGGCGGGACGAACGGGGGCTTCCGCCCGACCAACCCCAGTGAGAGAGAATGTTGTTCATGACGAATCCGATGAACGAGCGCTCGTCGCAGGAGCCCTTCCGGGCCGCCGGCGGGCAGTCGCAGGACGGCCAGAAGGTGCTGATCGTCGGACCGGACGGGCTGCCCGTGGGCCAGGGGTTCGCCGGGGCAACGATGGAGGGGGACGACGAGGCGGACGTGCCCCGCGAGCTCCCGGTGACCGAGATGGTCGAGCAGCCCGCCAAGGTCATGCGCATCGGCAGCATGATCAAGCAGCTGCTGGAGGAGGTGCGGGCGGCGCCCCTCGACGAGGCCAGCCGGGCCCGGCTGAAGGACATCCACGCCAGTTCGATCAAGGAGCTGGAGCTCGGGCTGGCCCCGGAGCTGGTCGCCGAGCTGGAGCGGCTCTCGCTGCCCTTCACCGAGGACAGCATCCCGACCGAGGCCGAGCTGCGGATCGCCCAGGCCCAGCTGGTGGGTTGGCTGGAGGGCCTGTTCCACGGCATCCAGACCGCCCTGTTCGCCCAGCAGATGGCCGCGCGGGCGCAGCTGGAGCAGATGCGGCGCGCGCTGCCGCCCGGTTTGCACGGCGGCGAGCCGGACGAGGAGGAGCCGGGCCAGGGCCGCGGCATCCGGTCCGGCCCGTACCTGTAAGCCGCCCGGCCCTGTAGGCCCCCGGCCCGCCACCGGGGCCGGACGTACCACGACGATCCGCCCCGGACCGCACCGCCGCAGGACGGCGCCGACGGTCCGGGGCCAGGATCGGCCCTGGACCGATCACCGTCGGCGGAAGCCGATACCCTGACCCCTGTCGCTGGCCGGTCGACCCGCCGCGACAGGGGATCGCCGGGCCAGCGGGCCGGGCCCACCACGTACGGACGAGACCGACGTCACGGTCGCGGCAGCACCACCGCGCCGAGGGGGAGCAGAGGACCATGAGCGAGCACGGCAACGCGGTCGAGGGCTTCTCCCTGGGCAACGGCCGCTATGTGCTGCAGCGGCTGCTGGGCGAGGGCGGCATGGCCTCCGTGCACCTCGCGTACGACAGCGTGCTGGACCGGCAGGTCGCGCTGAAGAGCATGCACAGCGAGCTGGGCCGGGACGACTCGTTCAAGGAGCGGTTCCGCCGCGAGGCCCAGGCCGTGGCCCGGCTGGAGCACCCGAACATCGTCACGGTGTACGACAGCGGCGAGGACATCGCCCCGGACGGCTCCAGCACGCCGTACATCGTCATGCAGCTGATCGACGGCAAGGGCCTGCGCGAGACGATCAACGAGGCGGTCGCCCAGCACGGGGCGGTGCCGACCGAGGACGCCCTGAAGGTCACCGTCGGCGTGCTGAACGCACTGGAGGCCTCGCACGACATGGGCCTGGTGCACCGCGACATCAAGCCCGGCAACGTCATGTTCGACCGCAAGGGCAACGTCAAGGTCATGGACTTCGGCATCGCCCGGGCGCTGGAATCCGGCGTCACCTCGATGACCCAGACCGGCATGGTGGTCGGCACCCCGCAGTACCTCTCGCCCGAGCAGGCGCTCGGCAAGCCGGTGGACGCCCGCTCCGACCTGTACTCGGTCGGCGTGATGCTCTTCGAGATGCTCACCGGCCAGCTGGTCTTCGACGGCGACTCGGCCTTCTCGATCGCCTACAAGCACGTCCAGGAGGAGCCGCCGGCGCCCTCGAGCCTCAACCGCTCGGTCACCCCGGCCGTGGACGCCTACGTGGCGCAGGCGCTGCGCAAGGACCCGGCGCACCGCTTCCAGAGCGCGGCCGCGATGCGGGACGAGGCGGAGCGGCTGATCGCGGAGCTGAAGGGCGGCGGCGGGCACGCGCTGCAGGCCAGCTCCCCGCTGGTGATCAGGGAGGGGCCGCTCTCGGCGCACGCCGCGCCGCAGACCCCGCATCCGTTCCAGGCGCAGCCGCCGCAGTACCAGACCCCGCCGCCCGCCTACCAGACGCCGCACCCGCAGACTCCGCACCCGTTCCCGCAGCAGCCCCAGTACCAGACCCCGCCGCCCGCCTACCAGACCCCGCGTCCGCAGGCCCAGCACACGCCGCAGCCGCAGTTCCTCCAGCAAGGGGGGCAGCGGCCGCCGATGCACACCCCGCGCCCGCAGCCGATGCCGCCGTACCAGCAGCCGAAGCCCAACAGCGGCGGCTGCTCCACGGCCTTCGTGGTGATCGCGATCATCGTGGGCGTGCTGGTGCTGGCGGGCATCATCATCGCGATCGTGGTCAACAAGGCGAAGGACTCCACCAGCAGCACCAAGTTCCACTCCGAGCGGCCGGCCGCGGTCGTGGTGGTGGACCCGCAGGCCGACCGGAACGGTCCGCTCTGACGGTTTCCCGCCGCTCCGCGCGTGTCACGCCTGCGCGCCGGAAGCGGTAGCGTTCGGGGATACGTAAGCGACAGGGCACCGCGATCCGAGCGAACGCCCGGGGCGAGGAGCGATGGCACAGACGCAGCAGCCGGACGACGAGGCGGGTGCCCGAGCGGTCGGACGGACCGGCGGCACGCCGAGGATCCCCGAGCCGGGCAGCGAAGCCGCGACCTCCGCGCTGCCGCCGTTCGGCGGGGCCGGCGGACCGCACACGCCGGGCCGCGGGGTGCCGCTGGGCACGGTCGGTGACGGCCGCTACCGGCTGACCCACCGGCTCGGCCGCGGCGGCATGGCCGAGGTCTTCGCCGCCGAGGACGTGCGGCTGGGCCGCACCGTCGCGGTCAAGCTGCTGCGCGGCGAACTGGCGCAGGACGACGTCGCCCGGCTGCGCTTCACGCGCGAGGCGCACGCCGTCGCGGCGCTGAACCACCACGCGATCGTCGCGGTCTACGACACCGGCGAGGAGTACGTCGGGGACGAGTCCACGCCGTACATCGTGATGGAGCTGGTCGAGGGCCGGACCGTCCGCGAGCTGCTGGTGGACGAGGAGGCGCCGCCGGTCGACCAGGCGCTGATCATCATCGCCGGGGTGCTGGAGGCGCTGGCCTACAGCCACCGGAACGGCATCGTGCACCGCGACATCAAGCCCGCCAACGTGAGCATCACCACCACCGGCGCGGTCAAGGTGATGGACTTCGGCATCGCCCGGGCGCTGACCGGCGGGGCCACCACGATGACCCAGACCGGCATGGTCATGGGCACCCCGCAGTACCTGTCGCCCGAGCAGGCGCTCGGCAAGCCGGTCGACCACCGCTCCGACCTGTACGCGGCCGGCTGCATGCTCTACGAGCTGCTCACGCTGCGCCCGCCGTTCACCGGCGACACCCCGCTCTCGGTGGTCTACCAGCACGTCCAGGACCCGCCGGTGCCGCCCTCGCAGGTCAACAGCCGGGTGCCGGTCGGCCTGGACCCGCTGGTGCTGCGCTCGCTCGCCAAGAACCCGGACGACCGCTTCCAGGACGCCGACGAGTTCCGCGCCCACCTGCAGCACGCGCTGCGCGAGATGCACGGCGCGGCCGGCGCCGGCTGGGTCGGCGCCGGGACCGGGATGCCCGGCGACACCGGGGCCACCCAGGTGCTCCGGCCGGACCAGACGGCGGCCACCCAGGCCTTCGGCGCGGTCGTCGGCGCCGGTGACCAGACCTCGGTGCTGCCGTACTCGGCGGGCGGCCAGCACAGCCCCTCGCCCTACCAGGGGGCCGGCGGCGGTTACGGCGGTGGCGGCGAGGACGACCACAGCGGGGACGGCGGCCGGCGGCGCGGGCCGTGGGGCTGGGTGGCCGGCGGGATCGCCGTGCTGGTCGCGGCCGGGGCCGGGATCGCCTTCGCGCTCAGCGACGGTGGCGGCACCACGAACCGCATCACGCCCCCGACGCCCGCCCCGGTGGTCAGCAGCACCGAGACGACCACGCCGACCCAGAACAACGGGCAGCTGACCCAGCCGCCGTCCTCGGCAGCCGGTAGCCGGCGGCCGCCGCAGCCGACCGACAACGGGTCGTACGGGTGGAGCGGGGGCGGTGGCGGCAACAACGTGTCGCCGTCGCCGAGTCCGGGCCGGGGGCACACCGCCAGCCCGACGCCGACGCCGACCGCCACCCACACCGCGACGGCAACCGGCGAGGCGAGCTCGTCGCCGTCCGCACCGGCGGGCGACGGCGGCAGCTCGTCCACCCCGAAGCCGGCGACACCCTCGAAGCCGGCCGGTGGCGCCGGAGGCGCGGGCGGGGCGACGCTGCCCGCCAGCGGCTGACCGGTCAGTTGGCGAAGGCGTCCAGGACCTGCTCGTACTCCTGGCACCACCACGCCAACTGGCCCGCCGAGGCGGGGTAGAGCGGGTCGGCCCGGTGGTCGGCCCGCTGGTAGCGCCACTGCAGCATCCAGAAGTCGTTCAGCCGCTCCCACCAGACCCGGTGGACGGCCGCGGCCAGGTGCTCGGCGGTGGCGGCACCGGAGGCCCGGTAGGCCTGTGAGTAGCGGCGGACCCGGACCAGGTCGAGGGTGCCGGTGGTCCGGTCGTTGAAGAGCAGGGTGGCGGCGCGCACGGCCTCCTCGGCGCGCGGCTGCGGGCCGAGCTTGTCCCAGTCGAGCACCGCGGCGACCCGATCGCCGTCCGGGCCCCCTGCGTACAGCAGGTTGAGGCCGTGGAAGTCGCCGTGGGTCCAGCCGGTGGGCGGGGCGGCGAGCGGGTCGGGGCGGCGGTGGGCGTGTTCGGCGAGCAGTTCCAGCCGTTCCTCGAGCCGCTGTTCGACCAGGGCGTCCAGCTCGCCGTACGGGCGGTGCTCGCGGGCGCGGCGCCGCAGGTCGCGGGCGAGTTCGGCGCTGTCGAGGGGGTCGGCGCTGCGGTAGCCGGCAGGCTGTTCGAGGGGGGCGCAGACGTCGTCGAGCGCGCCGTGCAGCCGGCCGAGCAGCGCGCCGAGGGCGTCGCACCGCGACGGTCCGAGCTCCGTACCGTGTCGGTGTCGGCCATCGACCCAGGGGAACAGCGCGAACAGCCGGCCGTCCCGGCCGACCACCGTCCCGCCGCCGTCGGCGCAGCTCAGCGGGGGTGCCACGGGCAGTCCCAGGGCGTCCAGGTCGGTCATGGCGCGGTGGTGGGCGAGGATCTTCGGGCGGTTGGCGGTGGCGGCGTCGACGTAGCACTTCAGGAAGTACGCACCGGCCTCGGTGGTGACCCGGTAGCCCCGGTTGAGCAGGCCTTCGGCGACCGGTTCGGCGGTCAGCAGCCCTCCCACCCGGAAGCGGGCCAGGACCTCGGTGAGTGCGCTGCGCGGGACGGGTGGACTGAGGGTCCCCATCGGCGGGGCGGAGAGGTCGGGGCGGGCCGGGGCGCAGGCGAGGGTCTGGCTGAAAGTCACGTGCAGAGGTTATGGCCCCTTGGTGGGGGCCCTTGACAAACCGTCAGGGATGTGAAAAAGGCCCGGTCAGTACTGGTGGTCGGCCTGGTGCCGCGCCACGTACGCCGCCGCCTGGGTGCGCCGCTCCATGCCCATCTTGGCGAGCAGACTGGAGACGTAGTTCTTCACCGTCTTCTCGGCCAGGTGCAACTCGTTGCCGATCTGACGGTTGGTCATCCCCTCGCCGATCAGGTCGAGGATCCGCCGCTCCTGCTTGGTGAGCTGGGCCAGCCGTTCGTCCTCCTTCTCGCCGCCGTCGCGCAGCCGGGCGAGCACCCGGCTGGTGGCGACCGGGTCGAGCAGCGAGCGGCCGGCCGCGACGTCCCGGACGGCGGCGATCAGGTCGGTGCCGCGGATCGCCTTCAGGACGTAGCCGGAGGCGCCCGCCATGATCGAGTCGAACAGCGCTTCGTCGTCCGAGAACGAGGTCAGCATCAGGCACTTGATCTCGGGCAGCCGGGAGCGGATCTCCCGGCAGACCTCGACCCCGTTGCCGTCCGGCAGCCGGACGTCGAGCACCGCGACGTCGGGGTGGACCGCGGGGATCCGGGTGAGCGCCTCGGCGGCCGTGCCGGCCTCGCCGACGATCTCGATGTCGTCCTCGACCGAGAGCAGATCGTGCACGCCCCGTCGGACGACCTCGTGATCGTCGAGCAGGAACACCCTGATTTGTCCGTTATCAGTCACGCCCAAAGCCTCCCATATCACCGCACACGAGGCCTATCGTTCGCAGCGGCGTGAAGACGTGATCCGGCCACGGTCGCCGAAACCGATACCGAGAACCCCCTTACGTACGGGCTTCCGCCCGGATAACGTGCGCTGGTGTCCTGAAGGCGCTCGAATTGAGAGCTGCGTCACGCCGACCGTCACCCCCACCCTTCCGACGGCGAGCCGTACGCGGCACCCTCGGGGTTGTAGGCCCTGAACAAGTAGGACGTCCTAGCGCAAGCGCGCCAAGGGCGGACGCTGGGTAACGTTCTCGTGAGGGACGCCGTCGGAACAGGATCACCACCTGCCACGCAGTAGGTGCGCACACCCACGCGCGCCCCGCGAGGCGGTGACCGGACCGGTCACCGGCGACCCCGGGCGGCCGGACAGACCGAGGAGTGAACGTGACCGTCAAAAGCACGGCGAGGGCTCGCAAGAAGGCGGCCCCCGCTGTCCCTGACACCCTCCGCGCCACGGGGACGGACGCCCAGCCGGAGCTCGTACAGCTGCTCACGCCGGAAGGCGAGCGGGTCGAGCACCCGGACTACCCCCTCACCACCACGCCGGAGGAACTGCGCTCCCTCTACCGCGACCTGGTGCTGGTACGCCGGTTCGACGGCGAGGCGACCGCCCTCCAGCGCCAGGGCGAGCTGGGCCTGTGGGCCTCGCTGCTCGGCCAGGAGGCCGCCCAGGTCGGCTCCGGCCGGGCCATGCGCACCGGTGACTACGCCTTCCCGACCTACCGCGAGCACGGCGTGGCCTGGTGCCGCGACGTCGACCCGCTGAACCTGCTCGGCATGTTCCGCGGCGTGAACCACGGCGGCTGGGACCCGAACGAGAAGAACTTCCACCTCTACACCATCGTGATCGGCGCGCAGACCCTGCACGCCACCGGCTACGCGATGGGCATCACCAAGGACGGCGCCGACGACGCGGTGATCGCGTACTTCGGCGACGGCGCCTCCAGCCAGGGCGACGTCAACGAGGCCTTCACCTTCGCCTCGGTCTACAACGCCCCGGTGGTGTTCTTCTGCCAGAACAACCAGTGGGCGATCTCCGAGCCCACCACCACCCAGACCAAGATCCCGCTGTACCGCCGTGCCTCCGGCTTCGGCTTCCCGGGCGTCCGGGTCGACGGCAACGACGTGCTGGCCTGCCTCGCGGTCACCCGCTGGGCGCTCGACCACGCCCGCAGCGGCAACGGCCCGGTGCTGATCGAGGCCTTCACCTACCGGATGGGCGCGCACACCACCTCCGACGACCCGACCCGCTACCGGCTCGCCGAGGAGACCGAGGCCTGGAAGGCCAAGGACCCGATCCTGCGGCTGCGCACCCTCCTGGAGAAGGAGGGCCTGGCGGACGAGGAGTTCTTCGCCGCCGTCGACGCCGAGAGCGAGCAGCTGGGGCTGCGGGTGCGCGAGGGCGTGCGCAGCATGCCGGACCCGGACCCGACGCTGATCTTCGACCACGTGTACAGCGAGCCGCACGCGCTGGTCGATGAGGAACGGGCCGAGTACGTCGAGTACGCGGCCTCCTTCGAGGCGGGGGAGAACCACTGATGGCCGGTCAGCTGAGCATCGCCAAGGCGCTCAACGAGGCGCTGCGCAAGTCGCTCGAGAACGACCCGAAGACCCTCCTGATGGGCGAGGACATCGGCAAGCTCGGCGGCGTCTTCCGGATCACCGACGGCCTGCAGAAGGACTTCGGCGAGGACCGGGTGATCGACAGCCCGCTGGCCGAGTCCGGCATCATGGGCACCGCGATCGGCCTCGCGCTGCGCGGCTACCGCCCGGTGGTGGAGATCCAGTTCGACGGTTTCGTCTACCCGGCCTTCGACCAGATCGTCTCCCAGCTGGCCAAGATGCACGCCCGTGCGCTGGGCCACGTCAAGATGCCGGTCACCGTGCGCATCCCCTACGCGGGTGGAATCGGCGCGGTCGAGCACCACAGCGAGTCGCACGAGGCGTACTTCGCGCACACCGCCGGTCTGCGGGTGGTCACCCCGTCCAACGCGCACGACGCGCACTGGATGCTGCGCCAGGCCATCGAGTCCGATGACCCGGTCATCTTCCTGGAGCCCAAGCGGCGTTACTGGGACAAGGGCGAGGTCGGCGCCGCCGCCGACCTGGGGCTGCACGACGCCCGGATCGTCCGCCCCGGCACCGACGCGACGCTGATCGCGTACGGCCCGATGGTCAAGGTCTGCCTGGAGGCCGCCGCGGCCGCCGAGGAGGACGGCCGCCGGCTGGAGGTCGTCGACCTGCGCTCGCTCTCCCCGGTGGACTTCACCACCCTGGAGGAGTCGGTCAAGCGCACCGGTCGGGCCGTCGTGGTGCACGAGGCGCCGGTCTTCCTGGGCATGGGCGCCGAGCTGGCCGCCCGGCTCACCGAGCGGTGCTTCTACCACCTGGAGGCACCGGTCCTGCGGGTCGGCGGCTACTACGCGCCGTACCCGCCGTCCCGGGTCGAGGAGGCCTTCCTCCCCGACCTGGACCGCGTGCTCGACGCCGTCGACCGCGCGCTCGCGTACTGATCCCGGGGAGCGTAGATGACCACCGAAGTTCGCTCGCTCCGCGAGTTCAAGATGCCCGACGTGGGCGAGGGCCTCACCGAGGCCGAGATCCTCAGCTGGTACGTCAAGCCCGGTGACACCGTCACCGACGGGCAGGTCGTGTGCGAGGTGGAGACCGCCAAGGCGGCGGTGGAGCTGCCGATCCCGTTCAACGGGGTCGTCGAGCAGCTCTTCTTCCCCGAGGGCGCGACGGTCGACGTCGGCACCGTGATCATCTCGGTGGCGGTGGCCGGGGAGGCGGGGGCCGCTCCGGCCGCCGCGCCGGCGCCCGCCGCTGCCGCCGTCCCTGCCGCTCCGGCGCCGGCCGCCGAGGCCGAGCCGGAGCGCCGGGAGGTGCTGGTCGGCTACGGCCCGCGCACCGGCACCGCCCAGCGCCGGGCCCGGCGGACGACCACCACCACGGCGACGGCCACCGCGCCGAAGCCCGCTCCGGTCGCCCCGGCCCCGGTGGCTCCGGCCCCGGTCGCCCCGGTGGCCGAAGTGCCGGTCGGCGCACGGCCGTTGGCCAAGCCGCCGGTGCGCAAGCTGGCCAAGGACCTCGGCATCGACCTGCGGGTCGTCACCCCGACCGGCCCGGACGGCGTGATCACCCGCGAGGACCTGCACGCCTACGCCGCGGCCCAGGCCGCTCCGGCGGCCCCGGCCGTCGAGCCGGTCGTGGTCGAGGCGGCCGAGGCCGCCGTGGCCCCGGCGCCGGTGCTCGGCGCGGGCGACGTCCGGGTGCCGATCAAGGGCGTCCGCAAGGCGACCGCCCAGGCGATGGTGGCCTCGGCCTTCACCGCCCCGCACGTCACCGAGTTCGTCCAGGTCGACGTGACCCGCACGATGAAGTTCGTCCGCAAGCTCAAGGAGAGCGGCGAGCTGGGCCGGGACGTCCGGGTCAGCCCGCTGCTGCTGGTCGCCAAGGCGCTGCTGGTGGCGATCAAGCGCCACCCGGAGATCAACGCCCAGTGGGACGAGGCGGCCCAGGAGATCGTGGTCAAGGGCCAGGTGAACCTCGGCATCGCCGCGGCCACCCCGCGCGGCCTGATCGTCCCGAACATCAAGGACGCCGGGTCCAAGACCCTTGCCGGCCTGGCCACTTCGCTCGGCGAGCTGGTCGAGACCGCGCGCCAGGGCAAGACCTCGCCGGCCGACATGCAGGGCGGCACGGTCACCATCACCAACGTCGGCGTCTTCGGCGTCGACACCGGCACCCCGATCCTCAACCCCGGCGAGGCGGCCATCCTGGCCTTCGGCGCGGTCCGGGAGCTGCCGTGGGTGCACAAGGGCAAGGTGGTCCCGCGCCAGGTGACCACGCTCGCGCTCTCCTTCGACCACCGGCTGGTGGACGGGGAGTTGGGCTCCAAGGTGCTGGCCGACATCGCCGGTCTGCTGGAGTTCCCGAAGCGCCTGATCACCTGGGGCTGACCGTTGGGTAGCACCGGGGAAGGGGCCCCGGGCCGGCCCGGGCGTGGGGGGCGGGGGCCCGGCCGGGGGGGCCCCCCCCGGGG
>NZ_JBSFGK010000001.1:0-69563 GCF_053596495.1 Kitasatospora sp. NPDC001683 | reverse complement strand
GGTTTGCCCGGGGGATGGGGCCCCGCCCCGCACGGTGGGGGGGCGGGGGGCCCCTTCCGTCGTACCCGCCCGCGGGGGACGGGTACGGAGAGCCTTTTCCGGCGACGTCCGACGAGCGGTTTCGCGATACTGCCGGAATGACGGATGAACTGACGATCAGACCGGAGAAGACGGCGGTCGAGGGCGGGGAACGTCGGTCGCTGCGGGGGGACGTGTCGGCGCCGGCGCTGCTGGCGGGGCTGGTCTGCGTCGCGGTGTCCTTCTCCGGGCCGCTGGTGGTGGTGCTCGCGGCGGCCGCCGCCGGGCGGCTGGACGCGGCGCACACCGCGTCCTGGATCTGGGCGGTGGCGATCGGCAGCGGGGTGAGCGGCTTCGCGCTCAGCTGGTGGACCCGGACGCCGGTGGTCACCGCCTGGTCCACCCCGGGGGCCGCACTGCTGGTGACCAGCCTGGGCGACTACCCGTACCGGGAGGCGATCGGGGCGTTCCTGGTGAGCGCGGCGGTGGTGACGCTGTTCGGGGTGACCGGCTGGTTCGGCCGGCTGATCGCGGCGGTGCCGGTGGGGATCGTGAACGCGATGCTGGCGGGCATCCTGTTCTCCTTCGGCGCCGGGATCTTCGGCGCGGTGCACAGCGCGCCGGTGCTGGTGGTGGGCAGCTTCGCGGCCTTCCTGCTGGCCAAGCGGTACGCGCCCCGGTACGCCGTGCCGGTCGCACTGCTGGTCGGCGGGGTGCTGGCGGCGCTCACCGTCGGGCTGCCGCTGCACCCGGGCGCGGGCGGGCCGACCGTGCCGGTGCTGACGGCGCCGGCCTTCTCCTGGTCCGCGGTGGTGGGGCTGGCGCTGCCGCTCACCATCGTCGTACTGGCCTCGCAGAACGCCCCGGGCCTCGGGGTGATGCGGGCCTTCGGCTACCGGGCGGACGACCGGCTGCTGATCGGCTCCACCGGCGCGATGTCGCTGCTGATGGCGCCGTTCGGCTCGCCCGGGGTGAACCTGGCCGCGATCACCGCGGCGATCTGCTCGGGCCCGGAGGCCCACCCGGACCCGCGCCGCCGGTACGTCGCGGGGATGTCCTCGGGCGCGGGGTACGTGCTGGTGGGCAGCTTCGGCGGGGTGCTGGTGAGCCTGTTCACCGGGCTGCCGAAGGAGCTGATCGCGGTGATCGCCGGGGTCGCGCTGCTGGCCTCGCTGCAGGGCAGCCTGGCGGCGGCGGTCGCCGAGGAGCGCGGGCGGGACGCGGCGGTGGTGACCTTCCTGGCGAGCGCCTCGGGGATGAGCCTGTTCGGCATCGGCTCGGCCTTCTGGGGGCTGCTCTTCGGGCTCGGCACCCACCTCCTGCTGGACCTGGGGAAGCGCCCCCGCGGTGGGCGAGAAGATTGATTGGTATGACCGGGATGATGTGGATCGTTCGGCCAGGCCGGTGACATTTTCGTCCGCCGGTAGGGGCGACACGCCGGTCCGGGTACGTCTCCGCTCCACCACCCGGGCGACACCGGGTGACCGGAACCCCGAGGACGCACCCGTATGCCTGCTGGCAAGCCTGGCCGTCTCGTCCGGAGTCTGCCCGCCCTCGTCCTGGTGTCCACCGCCGTGCTCCCGGCCGCCCTGGAGCTGGTCAGCCCCTCGCCGTTCGGCGTGATCGGGCCGGGCATCCCCGTCGACCGGGCGGTGCCCCCGCACAGCGCGCTCCGCGCCGACCAGCGAATTCCCGCGGCCGCCCCGACCTTCGACATACGCCGGACGGGGGACCCGTCCAACCGGATCACCCTGGTCCTGCTCGGCGACGGCTACACCGCGGGCGAACAGGAGCTGTTCCGGCAACAGGCCGACAAGACCTGGCACGCCCTGATGGACATCGAGCCGTTCCGCACCTACCAGGGGTTCTTCAACATACGGCGGGTCGAGGTGGTCTCCCCGGTCTCCGGGATAGCCGAGACAGAGAGCCGCAGCCGGAACCTCGCCACCCCGCTGGGCATGCACTTCTGGTGCGAGGGCACCGCCCGGCTGCTCTGCGCCGACGAGGGCGCCACCGCCCGCTACGCCGGGGACGGCGCCGGGCCGCAGTACCTGATAGCGCTGGCCAACTCGACCGAGTACGGCGGCGCCGGGGGCACCGGGGTGACCACCCTGGCCGGGGGCAGCCCGGACGCCGGGCGGATCATCCAGCACGAGATCGGGCACACCGTGGGGGACCTCGGCGACGAGTACGACAGCGCCCCCGACGACGCCGACTACCCGAACCTCTCCACCCTCAACGCCGACGACATGCGGAAGAAGCGGACCAAGTGGTGGCGCTGGCTGGGCGCGGTGTCGCCGGACGGCGCCGGCACCGTCGGGGCGTACCGCAGCGCCAACGGCCTCTACCGGCCCACCCCCGACTCGGTGATGCGCACCCTGGGCAGCGCCTACAACCTGCCCTCGCGCGAGGCGATCATCGAGGAGCTGTACCGCAAGGTACGGCCGAACGACGCCCCCTCGCCGCCGCCCGGCGAGGTCACCGGGCGGCCCCGGCTGGACGTCCGGCCGGTGCCGCTGACCGGCTCCCGGCAGCTGAAGGTGGACTGGAAGGTGGACGGCGTCCCGGTCACCACGCAGGCCCCGGACAGCGGCTCGCTGGACACCGCGCTGCTCGACCTCGCCCCCGGCCGGACGGCGACCGTCACCGCGACCGTCCGGGACACCACGGACTGGGTGCGGGACGAGGCCTTCCGCGACCGCTACATGACCAGGTCGGTGTCCTGGACGGTCACCGGCTGAGCGGCCGTCCTCACCCCAGGCTGGGCCTCCCATCATGGGATGACTAACCTGGACGAACTATGACCGTGGAGCCAGCTCGTTCAGCCCCGTCCCTGTCCGTACCCGCTCCCCGAGCCACCACGGAGCCCCCGGCCGCCGCCCCGGCCGGCGGCGACCTTCCCGCCCCGCCCGGCGGGCGCGCGGCCTGGCTGGCCTGGTCCATCGGCGTCAGCGTGTACGTCCTGGCAGTCATCCACCGCACCAGCCTCGGGGTGGCCGGACTGGACGCCGCCGAGCGCTTCGGCATCGGCGCCTCGGCGCTGTCCACCTTCTCGATCCTCCAGGTGCTGGTCTACGCGGCCATGCAGGTCCCGGTCGGCCTGCTGGTCGACCGGTTCGGACCGCGCCGGGTGCTGCTGCTCGGCGTGCTGCTGCTGAGCACCGGCCAGCTGGCCTTCGCCTTCAGCTCCTCCTTCGGCCCGGCGCTGGCCTCCCGGGCGGTGCTCGGCTGCGGCGACGCGATGACCTTCATCAGCGTGCTGCGGATAGCCGCCCGGTGGTTCCCGGCGGCCAGGAACCCGTTCGTCGCCCAGCTGACCGGCCTGGCCGGGATGGGCGGCAACCTGGTCACCACCGTGGTGCTCGCCCAGGCGCTGCACAGCGAGGGCTGGACGCCCACCTTCACGGCGATCGCGCTGCTCGGCGTGGCGGTGTTCGCGCTGGTCGCGCTGTTCCTCAAGGACGCGCCGGTGGCCGCCGTACGACCGGTCGACCCGCCGGCCGCCCGCCCGAAGGTCCGACGGCAGGTCCTCGACTGCTGGCGGGAGCCGGGCACCCGGCTGGGCCTGTGGATCCACTTCACCACCCAGTTCCCCGGCAACGCCTTCGCCCTGCTCTGGGGCATGCCCTACCTGGTCGAGGCCCAGGGCATGTCCCGGGGTGAGGCGGGCGGGCTGCTGACCCTGCTGGTGCTCTCCAACATGAGCTGCGGGTTCCTCTTCGGCCGGCTGCTCTCCCGCTCGGCGCGGGCCCGGATGCCCATCGTGCTCACCGTCATCGCCACCACCGGCCTCGGCTGGGCGCTCGTCCTGGCCTGGCCCGGCGGACACCCGCCGATGTGGCTACTGGTCGGGATCATCCTGGTCATGGGCAGCAACGGCCCGGCCTCGCTGGTCGGCCTGGACTACGCACGCTCCCGCAATCCGGCCGAGCGGCTCGGCACCGCCTCCGGGCTCGTCAACATGGGCGGCTTCATCGGCACGATGGTCACCCTCCTCGGCATCGGGGTGCTCCTGGACGCCCTCTCCCCGGCCGGCGCCGAGGTGTACTCGGCCACCGCCTTCCGCTGGGCGTTCTGCTGGCAGTACGTGCCGCTGGCGGTGGGGACGCTGATGATCCTGCGGCTCCGGCGGAAGGTCGCTGCGGCCGGCGCATAGGGCTTCCGACCTGCGGAAATTCGGCCAACTATCACTGAAAGTGATGGTTGGCCGATTGCTACAACCCGAGGCCGCGGAGGACTTCGGTGATTTCTGGTGGTCGACCGTAGAGCTGGACCCGGTCAATGAGGCAGAGAACAGTGCCCTCCGGAGGCACGGTCGGTGACGGAGCTGGGCGGACCACTGATTGCGGTTGCTCAGTTGCTGCTTCTCGGAGGCGGATCAGGTCCGCCAGCTTCAGCTTCGGGCAGCCCGGGACGACCCGGCTGCCGCGGATCCCGACCCGCTCCCCGCCCGGGCAGGCGAAGTACGCGCCGAACGGCGGTCCGCTGTCCTCCTCCCGGCTCGGCAGGTGAAGGACCATCTCCCCGTGCCGGCAGTGGACCGTCCCGTCCGAGTGGACGGTCAGGCCGGGCCAGTCCTCGTGGTCGATCTCCGCGACGATCCGCACCCGCTGGCCGATCGCCTCGGCCAGGGTCTCCGCCATCCGCCGCTGCTGGGTCGGGATGTCGGTGTCCCCTCGGCGGATGGACGGGAGCAGCTCGTCGGTTACCCAGGCCCGGAACGGCCGGGCGGACTTCTTCTCCGACCTCATGAGGAGGTTGTACAGACCTGCCTCGCTCACCACGCCGAGCAGCGGATTTCGCTGCCGGTAGGGTTTCTGAGCTGCGGAAAGGTCGTAACCCTCCATTGGATGGAGGGTTACCGACCGCAGATCGACGGTGCGGTGCTGATGGGGTTCCAAGCCGTAAACGGCAGTGGTCGGATTCTTTCGACCCACGATCCGACACACGTCCGCCGTGACGAACCACGGCTCCCCGTCGATCATCACGACGCGGATCGGCTGCCCCGTGACCGGGAAGCTCGACCGCACCAGCACCATCTCTTCCTGCTGTCCCTGTTCGTCGTCCATCAGGACGCTCCTCCTTCATCCGGGTGACGGCATGACTGCCCGGAGTAACGAGGCCGAACAGGTGAGGTGGCTGGTGCGGGGTTGACGCATGGATGCACGAGTGGTGCCGACCCGGCGCACGGTCGTGCGTGTACGCCGGGTGGTGCGCGTCGTGCGCGCCGATGGACCTCAGATGGTGACGGAGAAGTTGGCGAGCACCCGCTCGGCCAGCTCCTTGTCGCCCTCGACGCTCACCGGGCCTGGCCGGCCGCGGCCGCAGGCGAGCCGGACGTAGGTCTCCCAGCCCATGGTGAGCTGGACGTCGGGGGCCAGGCTGATCGACTCGTCCACGCTGCCGCGGCCGGTGGAGTCCACCCGCACGGTGCGCAGGAACTCCACCGGGCCGGTCACGTCGACCACCAGCGTCGTCCCGGCCGGGGCGCCGGCCTGGCGGGCGACGGCCTTGGGCAGCAGCGCCAGCAGGAAGTCCCGGGCGACCAGCGCGCCGGGGGCGTCCAGGTTGCCGGGGGTGTCCAGGGCCCGGCGCAGGTCCTGCTCGTGCACCCAGACGTCGAAGGCCCGCAGGCGCAGCAACTCGTGGTAGGGGATGTCCCTGGCCAGCGGCCCGGCCGGCGAGCGCACCGGTTCCCCGGGCGTCTGCTTGGCGTTCCGGAGCGCGCGGGAGCGACGGATGATCGTGTACTCCAGCTCGCTGGTCATCTCCAGCGCGGTGTGGCAGCGGCGCTTGTCGACCGGCAGTTCGACGTAGCGGGCGAACTCGGTGGTCACGTGGCGAAGGTCACGCGGCAGCGAGTGGATCGGGCGCGGGTCGCCGAGCAGCTCGGACTCGACCGCGATCACGTGCGAGATGACGTCCCGGACCGACCAGCCGGGGCACTCGGTGGCCCGGTTCCAGGAGCCTTCGGGGAGGGGGGCGACCAGCTCCGATATGGACTCGACGCTCTGCGTCCACGCCTCGGTGTAAGCCTGCACGGTCTGGTTGTCCGTCACGGGAATCTCCGGCCCTCCGTCAGCTTTCCTACGCTCCGCGCCCGGCCGTCGCGGTCGGCCGGGATGTCCGGCTTCCGGGCGCACACGCTAACCGCACGTTACGCTGCCGGGAGACAGCTGGGCAGCGCTTTCGGGTGACGATCGTAGGTCTCTTGCCGTGGACGGTGGTACTGTGCGCGCTTCATTGATCCAACTCGCGGTCTCCGACGCCGAGCCGCCCGCCGAACGGCGGGCCCGGGCGGCGTCGCTGGTACGGGCGCAGCGGGGCGCCGACCTGGTGGTGCTACCGGAGCTGTGGCCGCTAGGCGGCTTCGCCCACGACCTCTGGTCGGCGGGTGCCGAGACGCTGGACGGGCCCACCTCGGACGCGATGGCTTCGGCCGCCCGGGCCGCCGGGGTCTGGCTGCACGCCGGTTCGATCGTCGAACGCGACCCGGACGGTCCGATCTACAACACCTCGATGGTGTTCGCCCCGGACGGCGAGCTGGTGCACACCTACCGCAAGATCCACCGCTTCGGCTTCGACAGCGGCGAGGCGGTGGTGATGGGCGCCGGGCAGGAGATCGTCACGGCGCCCACCGAGTTCGGCACCCTGGGCCTGGCCACCTGCTACGACCTGCGCTTCCCGGAGCTGTTCCGGGCGCTGCTGGACGCCGGCGCCCAGCTGCTGGTGGTCCCGGCGGCCTGGCCGGCCAAGCGGCGCGAGCACTGGACGCTGCTGGCCCGGGCCCGGGCGCTGGAGGAGCAGGCCTTCGTACTGGCCTGCAACACCGCCGGGACGCACGCCGGGGTCGAGCAGGCCGGGCACAGCGTCGTGGTGGACCCGTGGGGCCAGGTGCTGGCCGAGGCGGGGGCGGGCGAGGAGGTGCTGACCGTGGAGTTCGACCCGGCCGAGGTGGGCCGGGCGCGCGAGGACTTCCCGGTGCTGCGGGACCGCCTGCTCGGCATTCCGGCTCCCGTCCAACGCTAGGGCGTGGGTCGGGAGGGTTGGTTCGTACCTGCTCCGGGTCGGTTTGAGAAGATGAGCACTCGTCGTGTTCCCTGCCGCCGGCCGGCCGGTCCGTCGCGGGTCGGCACGGCGGCCCGCCCGAGGAGGTCGCGCGCATGTCCGGCACCGGCGCTGGCGACACCCCCCGCCCCGTCATCCACCGCAACAGCCTGCGCGAGCAGATCGCCGGCGCGCTGCGCGAGGAGATGATGGCCGGCCGGCTGGAGGCCGGCCGCAACTTCACCGTCAAGGAGATCGCCGAGTCGTACGGCGTCTCCGCGACCCCGGCCCGCGAGGCGCTGGTCGACCTCGGCGCGCAGGGGCTGCTGCGGACCGAGCACCACCGCGGCTTCACCGTGCCGGAGCTGTGCTGGGACGACTTCCTGGAGATCTTCGAGTCCCGGGTGCTGCTCACCGACAGTTTCCACCGCCAGTTCTCCACCCGTCGGGCGCTGCCCGACCTCACCCGGCTGCCCTCGCTGCGCCGCCGGGCCGACGCTGCGGTGCGGGCCGCCCGAGCCGGGAACCTGGACGTGATGGTGGGCTGCGACCGCCGGTTCTGGCAGGAGGTCTCGGCCCTGCTCGGCAACCGCCGGATCGGCGACTACCTGGACTGGCTGCGGGTGCAGTCCTGGATGTTCGCCGCGCCCTACCTGCGCGCGATGCCCACCCTGGCGGGGGTCTGCTGGGACCGCCACCTGGACCTGGTGGAGGCGGTCGGCTCCCACGACCTGGTCGGCGCGCACCGGATCGTCTGCGAGTACAACCTGTTCACCGCCCGGCTGCTGGCCGGGCTGGCCGGGCAGCCGCTGGAGTCGGTGACGGTGCTCGGGCTGCTGACCGAGGCCGTCGGCGGGGAGCCGCTGCCCGTCCCGGTCGAGCCGCCGGCGCTGCGGCCGTCACCCCCGTCGGCAGCCGAGCCCGCGCCGGAACCGCGGCCCGCGCCCGCGCCCGAGCCTGGCGGAGCCCGGTCGGGGCCGCCCCGGCGGGGCGACGAGGTCGGCCGGGAGCTGGGCCGCGAACTGGGCCTCGGCCTCGGCCTGGTGCCGCAACCGCGCTGGGTGCCGTACACCCGGTTCGGCCGGCGGCTGCCCGAGCCGCCCCCCGAGACTCCGCAGGGACGGCCCGATCCGCACCCGGCCCCGGGCCGGTAGGGTGGGCGGTCGTCGAACCGGGTGCCCCGCGCGGGCCCTCCGGGTACCGACTCCGCCCCCGTCGTCGCCCCGCCCCCGCGGGCGATCCCGCCGTCCGGAGAGGAACTGCCGGCCATGGCCTGCGACCTCTGGCTCGTCCCGCTGGTGGACGTGCTGAGCCACAGCCCCGACAACCCCTTCCGGGACGACCTCGCGCTCTACAACGCGGTGCTGACCTCGCGCGGGCTGCCCGAGGTGCCGGTCTACCAGTTCGTCCCCGGGCTGAGCGGAGCGGTCGAGCCGATAGCCGCCTTCGACTACGACTCGCTGCACTTCCTGCGCCGCGCCTACCTGTTGGGCCTCACCGGCCTGGACATCACCCCGGTCGACGCGCTCGGCGGCGACTACGAGCAGCTGCTGGAGATGTTCGAGGGCAGCGCCGAACAGTCCCACCTGGTCTGGCACTTCGACCACGCCGGCGCGTACGTGCCGATCGAGTTCCCGGTCCCGCTGGTGGACGAGGTGCTGCTCGCCTCGGGCGGCCCGCTCGGCTCCAGCCACGGGCTGCTGCGCGAACTGCAGGCGGTGGCACCGGCGCTGGGCATCGACCCGCTCAACCCGCCGGACCCGACCCGGCCGCTCGGCCCGACCGGCCTGGAGCAGCCGTTCGGGCCGCCGATCGACGACCTGCACCCCTTCGCCCGGGAGCGGCACGCCTGGTCCGGCCTGTACGCGGCGGCGACCAGGAGCGTCAGCCAGGGATCGATGATCGTCTTCGCGTAGTGCCGGTTCGCGGCGGGCCCGCAGCCGGAGTCAGCGCAGCGGCCCCTCCGGCGGCCGCTGACGCGGCATGGTGGGCCTGGTCCCCGGCGGCGGCAGCACCCGCACCTGGGCGCCCACCCCGGGCTCGGTGCGCCCGCCCCACGACCCCGCGGACTGGGTGGGCAGCTGGGTCATCGACGCGCGGAACTCGAGCATCCACTCCGAGGTCTCGGTGCGGACCACGTCCGAGACGTCCTCGCAGAACCGGCGCAGCACGCCCAGGCAGCGCTCGGCGGCCTCGCCCGCGGTGCCCTCGGTCGGGCCGAGCACCTCGCGCACGCACTCCGACGCCCAGTCGAACTGGAAGGCCTCCAGCCGGCGTTGCAGCGCCTGTGCGGTGGAGACGTCCCGCATCCAGCCGGAGGTGAGCCCGAAGGCCCGGTCGGCGCCGTAGCAGGCGACGGAGAGCGCGAGGCCCACGTAGCCCCAGCTGGTGGCGTGCGCGACGGCGCCGGTCAGGCCCACCAGCGGGGCGGTCACCCCGCCCACCGCGAAGCCGGCCGACCCGAAGCGCAGCAGGCGCGCCCAGCGGCGCTTCCAGACCCGGTCCCGGCGGTACCACTCGATGGCCTCTACCGCCCGCTCCTCGGACCAGCGGTAGAGCTCCTCCAGCCGTTCGGCGGGCTCGCCCCAGTCCCCGAGCGGGAACTGGCGGGCGCTCAGATCGGTCCGGCGGCGGGTGGAGGCCCGCCGGACCACGGCTGCGGCGGGCTGGTCCTCCTCGCCGATCTCCTTGCCCCAGGCACTCTCCTCGGGCTGCATTTCCGGCTGGCTCACCTGTGGGGCTCCCTGTGGCGGGCGGGCGGCTTGGTCTGTCGGCGCATCGGCTGACGTGACGTCTGCCGGTGGTTGTCCAACAGCACTTCTTACCGCCAAATGGCTGACCGTGGGGGGCTTCCCCGGTGATCGTTACCGGTTTCGGCCACCGGAACCCGAGGTGGGACGGTTGCGGGGCACGGCGAGATTTCACCCGTCCGAGCGAGGCCCGGGCGACCCGCCGTCCTGACCCGGAGACCCGCCGCGCATCCGGACCGCCCGGGTTTGGAGGATCCTCCGACGTGGTCGGCGTACGGACCGCTTCTGCTGGAGGATCCGACGAGGCCGGGGAGCGGCCGGAACAGGCCACCGACTACGCTGCCTGGCGTGAAGGTCCTCGTCATCGGCGGCGGCGCCCGCGAACACGCCCTGTGCCGCTCCCTGTCCCAAGATCCCTCCGTGACCGAGCTGCACTGTGCCCCGGGCAACGCCGGGATCGCCCAGGTGGCGACGGTCCACCCGGTCGACCAGCTGGACGGCGCCCAGGTCGTCGAGCTGGCCGCGAAGCTCGGCGCCGACCTGGTCGTCGTCGGCCCCGAGGCCCCGCTGGTGGCCGGCGTCGCCGACGCCGTGCGCGCGGCCGGCATCCCGGTCTTCGGCCCCTCCGGCGCGGCCGCGCAGCTGGAGGGCTCGAAGGCCTTCGCCAAGGACGTGATGGCCGGCGCCGGCGTGCCCACCGCCCGCTCCTACGTCTGCACCACCCCCGAGGAGGCCGCCGAGGCGCTGGACGCCTTCGGCGCCCCGTACGTGGTCAAGGACGACGGCCTGGCGGCCGGCAAGGGCGTCGTGGTCACCTCCGACCGCGCGGCCGCGCTGGCGCACGCCGCCTCCTGCGAGCGCGTGGTCATCGAGGAGTACCTGGACGGCCCCGAGGTCTCGCTGTTCGCGATCACCGACGGCACCACCGTGCTGCCGCTGCAGCCCGCGCAGGACTTCAAGCGCGCACTGGACGGCGACGAGGGCCCCAACACCGGCGGCATGGGCGCCTACTCGCCGCTGCCCTGGGCGCCGGCCGGGCTGGTCCAGGAGGTCCTGGACACCGTCCTGCAGCCGACCGTGGACGAGCTGCGCCGGCGCGGCACCGAGTTCTCCGGCCTGCTGTACGCGGGCCTGGCGCTCACCTCGCGCGGCACCCGGGTGATCGAGTTCAACGCCCGCTTCGGCGACCCGGAGACCCAGGTCGTGCTGGCCCGGCTGCGCACCCCGCTGGCCGGCGTCCTGCTGGCCTCCGCCACCGGCACCCTGGACCAGCTGGAGCCGCTGCGCTGGGACGAGGGAGCGGCCGTCACCGTGGTCGTCGCCTCCGAGGGCTACCCGGCCGCGCCGCGCACCGGCGACCCGATCGAGGGCCTGGCCGAGGCCGAGGCGGACGGCACCGCGTACGTGCTGCACGCCGGGACGAAGGCGGACCAGGACGGCCGGGTGCTCAGCGCCGGCGGCCGCGTCCTGTCGGTCACCGCGACCGGCGCCGACCTGGCCGAGGCCCGCGAGCGCGCGTACGCGGCCGTGGACCGGATCTCGCTCAAGGGCGGCCAGCACCGCACCGACATCGCGCTGAAGGCGGCCACCGCCTGAGCCACCCGCGCTCCCCGTCGGCCCCCGTGCGAACCGCTCGCACGGGGGCCGCTTCCGTACGGCGAGCGAGCCGAAGGGGCGCGCCGGTGCCGAAAGGGAGAAGCGGGGGAGCGCCGACCGGCGGCACCGGGTCGGAGCGCCCCGGAGGCGAGCGAGCCCCAGGAAGGAGGAAACAACCCGCAGGGCGCAGCGCCTGCGGCGTTTCCGGGGCGGGAGTGGTTCCGGGGGCCGACGCACCGTTCGGCGGGCGGATTCCAGCCCATCGGGTGACAGCAACCGCATCCAGCTGACGTAACCGGGCGCCCGGCCTTATGGTGCGCTGGATCGCCGTGCGACGGGGCCGTGCGCCGGGGTCGCCGCCGGGTAGCGGCGCGCCCGCGGGGGGATGCTGGACGGCGATCGGCCGGGCGGTCGCCCGGTGCTTCGCACCGGACCGATCGCGGGCGTCCGGGCGGCGTCACCGGGACGACCGGGCGGCGTCACCGGGACGAGTGGAAACCGGGGCGATCCGGAACACCCGCCCGGACCGGGGCGTCGAAAATGTCAGTAGCGCCACACAGCATGCACTGCCGGGGATCGGACGCCTCCGCTTCCCGGTCGGAACTGATCGTTTCGAGTCGGCTCAGGGCCCGTAGGCGGGCGCCCGAGGGCTCCGAAGGGGGTGCCGCACCGTATGGCCGTCGACACCGCGCGCGCTCACGCCCAAGCGGTCCTGCGGGTCCGGGGCCTCGCCCTGGCCGCCGCCGCGCTGCCCGCCGCCGTCGCGGCGGTCCTGCTCGCCGGCCGGTTCACCGGCCGGATCGGGGCACCCGGCTCCTCCGACACCGCCGGGTGGGACGCCGCCCGCTGGGTGGTCTGCGCGCTCGCCGCGCTCACCCTGCTGGTGGCCGGGCTGACCGCTCGCGCCCTGCGCCGAGCCGTCCCGCCGCAGACCCCCGCCGTACCGGTCGAGCGCGCCGCGGCCCCCGAGCTGTACCGGCTGATCGACGAACTGGCCGACCGGCTGGACGTCCCCGCGCCCTCAGCCGTGGCCCTCACCCCGGACTGCGACAGCTGGCTGGAGGACGTCCCGCCGCCGCTGCGCCCCCGCCCGTCGCGGCCGCACCCCGGGGCGCCCGCGCCGGTGCTGGTGATCGGCTCGCCCTTCCTCTGGTGGATGCGGTCCGGTGAGCTACGCGCCCTGCTCGCCCCCGTGGTGGCCGGCACCGCCGCCTCCGCGGACCCGGAGATCGCCGCCGCCCGCCGCTTCCTGCGCGGCCTGGACGCCTGCCTGGACTCCGGGCCGGGCGCGGCCCCCGGCCTCGGCGGCGGCACCCTGGCCGCCCCGCCCGTCCCGCCCCGCCGCGGTCCGGCCGGGCTCGCCGACCGGATCGCCCGGCGGATCACCCGCCGGCTGCTGGGCGCCTGCCGCGGCCACTCCGCCGAACTGGAGCGGTCGGTCGCGAGCTGGGCCTCCGAGCACGCCCGGACCGTCGACTACGGCCTGCGGATCGCCGCCCAGGAGCAGGTCGGCCTGGCCTACGCCGGCTGGGACCGGCTGCTCACCCGGGTCGCGCTGCCCGCCTGGCGGCTCGGCCGCCACCCCGCGCACCTGAACGCCGGCGTGGTCGCCGCGCTCACCGAGCTGTCCCGCCGCGACCGGCTGGCCGACGGCTACGGCACCCGGCTCGGCGACCGCCCCGCCTGCGACCTGCTGGAGGAGCCCGGCGCGGTCGACCGGGCGGTCTCCCGGCTCGCCGCCGAGCTGTTCTTCGGCCGACCGGCGGCCGGCGCCTGGCACGAGCTGGAGTGGACCGAGTACCCGGCCGAGGTGGTGGACGCCGGCTGGCGGGCCCGGGCCGCCGCCCTGCAGTGCGCCCTGGACCGGCTGGCCCCGCAAGCCCGCCCGGGCGCCCCGACCCTCACCCGGCTGCTGGCCCGGCTCGCCGACGGCGACGGCGAGCAGCTGGCCGCCGCCCTGGCCGCCCAGCTCGCCCGCACCACCACCCCGGCCCCGCTGCTCGAACCCGACCGCACCGGCCGCGACCTGCTGGTCGACCACGTCACCGCGATGGTCTGCTGCGCCGCCGTGGACACCGCCGGCGGCGCCCCAGGCCTGGACTGGCTGGACGGCCCGGTGCTGCTGCTCGGCGGGGTCCGCCGCACCGACCTGGCCGTCCCGGTCGCCCAGGCCGTCGAGCAGGGCCAGGACGGCCCGCTGCGCGCCTGGCTGGACGCCGCCGAGGTCCGGCTGGAGAAACCCGTACGGCTGTAGGGCGTGTCCGACGATTCCCGCCGGCGCGCGAATCGTCCGACACGCCCTGGCGTCGCTGCGGCCCCGGACGGCGCTCGACGCTCCCGCACGCGCCCCCGGGAGCCTCGGCCGCCGGTCGTCTCCGCAGGCCGGAGGCCCTGTCCCGGAGGCCCGCGAGATTCCCGACACCAATTGCTACCGTGGGGTGACGGAGCGCCAGCACTGTGTGGTGTATTAGACCGCACGCACATCCGGGGGGCACGTGCCAGCGAGGGATTCACGGAAGTGCACCTGGGAGGGGCGCGTGGGGACCGAACTCAACCGCCGCTGGGAGTCGGGCACGCACGCCTACAGCGTCTCCGACCCCTTCGGTCAGGGCCCGCTGCCCTGGCTGCGCAGCCCCGACCAGTACCTGGCCGGGGTGGAGGGCGCCGTGCCCTGGTACGTCTCGGTGGACGCGCCCGGCCAGCAGCCGCTGTCGGCGGGCGTGCGCCCCAAGCCGCCGGTCGGCACGCCGCAGAGCTCCAACGACGTGGACCAGCAGATCAAGGGCTTCGCCTCGGCCGGAGTGATCCGCCCCGGCGGCTCGGTGGACTTCCGGGTCACCGTCAACCCGCCCCGCGAGTTCACCGTGGACGTCTACCGGATCGGCCACTACGGCGGCGACGGCGCCCGCCACATGACGTCCAGTCCGCTGATCGCCGGACTGGCCCAGCCCGCCCCGCTGGTGGTGGAGCGGACGGTCTCCTGCCACCACTGGTGGCACTCCTGGCGGCTGCAGGTCCCGGCGCACTGGAAGCCCGGCGCGTACGTCGCCGTGCTGACCACCGCGGACATGCTGCACCGCAGCCACGTCCCCTTCACCGTGCGGGACTTCGCGGACCAGGGGCGCAAGGCCGAACTGCTCCTGGTGCTCCCGGACGTGACCTGGCAGGCGTACAACCTGTTCCCCGAGGACGGCCGCACCGGCGCCAGCCTCTACCACGCCTGGGACGGCCGGGGCGGTCTGGTCGGCGAGCCCGAGGCGGCCGTCACGGTCTCCTTCGACCGCCCGCACGCCACCGCCGGGCTGCCGCTGCACGTCGGCCACGCGTACGACTTCATCCGCTGGGCCGAGCGCTACGGTTACGACCTCTCCTACGCCACCGCCACCGACCTGCACGCCGGCCTGGTGGACCCGTCGGAGCACCGGGCGCTGGTCTTCCCCGGCCACGACGAGTACTGGTCCGAGCCGATGCGCCGGGCCGCCGAGCGGGCCCGGGACGGCGGCACCTCGCTGGTCTTCCTGTCCGCCAACACCATGTACTGGCGGGTCGAGCTGACCGCCGCCGCCTCCGGCGAGCCGAACCGGCTGCTGAACTGCCGCAAGCGGCAGAAGGTCGCGCCGGGCAGTCCGGCCGCCGGGGCGCCCGGCGCGGCCAGCGCGCTGTGGCGGGACGCGGGCGAGCCCGAGCAGCACCTGCTCGGGGTGCAGTACTCGGGCCGGGTCGCCGCGCCCGTCCCGCTGGTCGCCCGGCACACCTCGCACTGGCTCTGGGACGGCACCGGGCTGCAGGAGGGCGACGAGCTGCCCGGCCTGGTCGCGGGGGAGGCCGACCGGTACTACCCCAAGGTCGCGCTGCCCGACCACACCGAGCGGGTGCTGCTGGCCCACTCGCCGTACCGGGACCTGGTCGGTCGCACCCGCTACCAGGAGACCTCGCTGTACCGGGCGCCCAGCGGCGCGTACGTCTTCGCGGCCGGCACCTTCGCCTGGTCGCCCGCCCTCGGCCGCCCCGGACTCACCGACGAACGGGTCCAGCGGGCCACCGCCAACCTGCTGGACCGGCTCTGCAAGAACTGAGACCGGGCGGGCGTGAAAGACTGCAGGGGCAGTGACCTCCCCTTTCGCGGTGCCCCACGCCCGTGAACGACCCCTGAGGACTGAACACCTTGAGCGGATTTGTCACCAAGCCCGAGCCCGTCCAGGTACCCGGCCTGGTCCACCTGCACACCGGCAAGGTGCGCGACCTGTACCGCACTGAGTCGGGCGAGCTGGTGATGGTCGCCAGCGACCGGATGTCCGCCCACGACTGGGTGCTGCCGAACGAGATCCCGGACAAGGGCCGGGTGCTCACCCAGCTCTCGCTGTGGTGGTTCGAGCGGATCGCCGACATCGTCCCCAACCACGTGATCTCCACCGAGGTCCCGGTGGGCGCCCCCGCCGACTGGAAGGGCCGCACGCTGATCTGCAAGAACCTGGACATGATCCCGGTCGAGGCGGTCGCCCGCGGCTACCTGGCCGGCTCCGGCCTGACCGAGTACCAGGAGAGCCGCACGGTCTGCGGCATCGCCCTGCCGGAGGGCCTGGAGAACAGCTCCGAGCTGCCCGCCCCGATCTACACCCCGGCCCTCAAGGCCGAGGTCGGCGAGCACGACGAGAACGTCCCGTACGAGGAGACCGCCCGCCGGATCGGCGCCGAGCTGGCCGCCCAGGTGCGCCGTACCACCCTGGACGTCTACGCCAGGGCCCGGGACATCGCCCGCGACCGCGGCATCATCCTGGCCGACACCAAGTTCGAGTTCGGCCTGCTGGACGGCGAGCTGGTGATCGGCGACGAGGTGCTCACCCCGGACTCCTCCCGCTACTGGCCGGCCGACGAGTACCGGCCGGGCCGCTCGCAGGCGTCCTTCGACAAGCAGCTGATCCGCGACTGGCTGGTCTCCCCGGCCTCCGGCTGGGACCGCTACAGCGAGCAGCCGCCGCCGGAGCTGCCCGCCGAGGTCGTCGAGCAGACCCGGGCCAAGTACATCGAGGTCTACGAGCGGCTGACCGGCACCAGCTGGGTCTGAGTCGCACGAGCGAGGCCCGCGAGCTAGATCCAGCCGTGCTCGCGGGCTATCCGCACCGCCGCGTGCCGGTTCTCCGCGCCCAGCTTGTTGGCCGCGGAGGACAGGTAGTTGCGCACGGTGCCCTGGGATAGCCCGGCCCGCTCGGCGATCTCCGCGATCGGGGTGCCGTCCGCGGCCAGCTCCAGGACGTCCGTCTCGCGCGGGGTCAGCGGGGTCTCCCCGGCGCTGATCGCGTCCGCCGCCAGCTCCGGGTCCACGTACCGGCCGCCGGAGTGCACGGTGCGGATGATGCCGGCCAGGTCGGCCGCCGAGACGGTCTTCGGCAGGAAGCCGCGCACCCCGACCTCCAGCGCCCGCTTGAGGTAGCCGGGGCGGCCGTGACCGGTGACGATCATGCAGCGGCAGTCCGGCAGCAGCCGGCGCAGCTCGGTGGCCACCTCGATGCCGTCCCGGCCGGGCATCTGCAGGTCCAGCACCGCGATGTCCGGCCGGTGCGCCCGGGCCATCGCCAGGGCTTCCGGGCCGGAGCCGGCCTGGGCGACCACCTCGATGTCGTCCTCCAGTGAGAGCAGCGCGGCCAGCGCGCCGCGGATCAGGTGCTCGTCGTCGGCGAGCAGGACGCGGACGGGTGCGGTGTCGGTCATCGGGCGGCCTTCCTCGGCAGCGGGGTTCAGAGCGGTACGGCCGGCAGCGGGGTTCAGAGCGGTACGGCGGCGAGCACCCGGAAGGTGCCCGGCGCTGCCGTCGGGACGGTCAGTTCACCGTCGTGGGCGGCCAGCCGCTCGCGCAGGCCGCGCAGCCCGGTGCCGGCGCCCGGGGAGGGGACCGGGACCTCCGGCACCCCGTCGTTCTCCAGTTCCAGCACCGCCCGGCCGTCCTCCCGCCGCAGCCGGATCAGGCAGTGGGCGGCCTCGCTGTGCCGCAGCACGTTGGTGGTGGCTTCCCGGATGACCCAGCCGAGCACCGACTGCACCGGCAGCGGCAGTCCGTCGGCGTGCTCGCCGAGGTCGATCTCGCAGGCGACGTCGGCGGCGCGCAGTACCGCCCGGGCGCCGATCGCCTCGGCGTGCAGGTCGGCGGTGCGGTAGCCGCGGATGACGTCCCGGACCTCGCGCTGCGACTCCTGGGCGATCCTCTGCACCTCGGCCATCTGTTCGGCGGCCTCCGGGCGCCCGCGCCGGGCGAGCTGGACGGCGAGTTCGCTCTTCAGCGCGATGGTGGTGAGGTTGCGGCCCATCACGTCGTGCAGGTCGCGGGAGAACCGCAGCCGCTCCTCGGCGACGGCCAGCCGGGACTGCGCCTCGCGGGCGGCGTCCAGCTCCCAGACGACGGCGGTCACCCAGGCGAAGCTGCGGCAGCTGCCGATCAGGACGAGCGTGCCGATGACCGCGCCGCACACCCACCCGAAGGTGCTGGCGGGGCTGACGCCGGCCAGCAGCATCGCGGGGGAGACCATGAGCGGCAGACCGGCGGCGGCAAGGAAGGCCCAGCGCAACCGCAGGCTCACCCCCGTGGGGCCTGCGGTTGCTCCCACCAGGGAGGCGGCGATCACCAAGGTGAACGGCGGGCCCGGGTGGAGGGGCAGCCCGTCGGATGACGGGCCGAGCAGGAGGACGGTCCAGGAACCGGCCACGGTCAGGACGGCGTTGACGACCAGCCAGCGCCGGTACGTGCTGGGCCGCCCCAGGTAGTGGTCGAGCGAGGTCCGGTACGCCCGGAGCGTGACCAGGGTGGAGGCGAGCGAGAGCACCAGGGCGACCTGGGCGACGGTGGTCGAGTCCTGGACCCTCGCGGCGGAGGCAGTGGACAGCAGGTTTATCGGCAGCATGATCCACGCCACCAGGTAGAGCGACCAGCGGAAGTACAGCTCGGCGCGTTGCGGCTTGCCGTAGCCCTTCCAGCGGCGGATCGGCCCCCGGACCATCGCAGTGTCCCCCGTCTGATCACGATCGTGTCGCTGCCTTCATATCAGAGGTGGAACGGGGGCAGATCCTGCGGATTCCTGCGTGCCGAGATCAGCGGCGCGGTTCCCAGCGGAAGTACCGCACCGCGCCCCAGACGGCGAGACCGAGCCAGACCGCGCCGGTGACCAGGTGCGGGGCGGCGGCGCCCCAGCTGCCGAGGAAGCCGGTCGCGGCGGCGGAGCCGTCGGTGCCGAACCAGCCGACCCGGATCAGCTGGAAGGCCGGGGTGGTCGGCAGCAGGCGGCAGACGTCGGCCAGCTGCGAGGGCATGACCTCCAGCGGGACGAACAGGCCGGAGCCGAACTGCATGACCAGCATGACCGGCAGGGTGGTGATGCCCGCGCTCTCCACGGTCCTGGTGAAGGCGCTGGACAGCGCGGCCAGGGCGATCATGGTGGCCAGCAGCACCAGCAGACCGACCAGCATCAGCACCGGGTTGACCGGCACGGCCAGGTGCAGGCCGACGCTGCCGCCGATCCCGATCAGGGCGGCCATGAAGAGCCCGAGGGCGAGCGAGGGGACGGCCGTGCCGAGCAGGATCTCCAGATCCTTGGCCTCGCCGGTGCGCAGCCGCTTGAGCACCAGCTCGCCGCGCCGTCCGACGTACGCGACGGTCAGGTTGTAGTACACGACGAAGGCCAGGATCATCCCGACCGAGCCGTAGATCAGCAGCGAGTGGACGTCCAGCCCGGGGTTGTTCTCGGACTGCTTCTTGAGCATCCCCTGCAGGGTGCTGATCAGCACCACCGGCAGCACCACGGCGGTGAACAGCGCGGTGCGGTTGCGCAGCAGCAGGGTGGCCTCGGCCCGGCCGAGGGCGAGCAGTCGGCCGGCCGTGGTGCTCGGCGGACCGCTGACGGTGTCGGGGGCGGTGGCGGCGGTGGTCATCGGGCGGATCCGATCAGGCGGCGGCGGGCGGGACGGGTGGCGGCGGGGGTCTGCGGCGGGGCCTGGTGGGCGGCCTCGGAGGCGATGGCGAGGAAGGCCTCCTCCAGCGAGGCGCTGCGGGCGTCCAGGGCGCCGAGGGCGATCCCGTGGTGCCGGGCCCAGCCGAGCAGGTCGGTGAGGGTGTCCTGGAGGCCGACGCTCTGCACGGTGACCTTGCGGCCGTCGACGGTGACCTCGGCGCCGGGCAGGAGGGGCAGCGCGGCGCCGGTGAACTCCGGGAGCTCGAAGGTGATCCGGGAGGGCCGGCCGGCGATCACCTCGGCGACCGTGCCGGTGGTGACGACCTGGCCGCCGTGCATGATGGCCAGCCGGTCGGCGAGCTCCTCGGCCTCCTCCAGGTAGTGGGTGGTGAGCAGCACCGTGGTGCCCTGGGCGCGCAGCTCGCGGACCAGCCGCCAGACGGCGGCGCGCGCCTCCGGGTCGAGGCCGGTGCTGGGCTCGTCCAGGAACAGCACCTCGGGGCGGCCGAGCAGGGCCATCGCGAGGTCGAGCCGGCGCCGTTCGCCGCCGGACAGCTGCTTGACCCGGACGCCGGCCCGGTGGCCGAGGCCGACCAGCTCCAGTGCCTCCGCGACCGGGCGGGCGCCGCTGGTCATCCCGGCCCAGGTGCGGCCGGTCTCGGCGGCGGTGAGCTCGCCGGGGAAGCCGCCCTCCTGGAGCATGATGCCGATCCGCGGCCGGACGGCGGCGCGGTCCCGGAAGGGGTCGTGGCCGAGCACCCGGACGGTGCCGCGGCCGGGCGCGGCCAGGCCCTCGATGACCTCCATGGTGGAGGTCTTGCCGGCGCCGTTGGTGCCGAGCAGGGCGAACAGCTCGCCGCGGCCGACGGTCAGGTCGACGCCGCGGACGGCGTGGTACTCGGTGGCGCCGGTGCCGTAGTGGCGGTGCAGGTCGGTGACCTCGATCACGCTGTCGCCGGGGCGGGCGGGCTCGCTCGTTTCCATGCCCCAAGCCTTCCGCCGCCCCGGTCGCGCGGGCAGTGCGCGCCGTCATGACTCGGTGGTGCGGATCCACGGGTCGGCGATGACAAATGTCATGGGGAGGAGCAGCACGAATACGCCGAAGGCCCCCTCGATCGAGGGGGCCTTCGTTCTGGAGCGGACGACGAGATTCGAACTCGCGACCCTCACCTTGGCAAGGTGATGCTCTACCAACTGAGCCACGTCCGCATGGTCAAACTATTGAGTTGTGCTGTGCTCGCGCACTGCGAGCGGACGACGAGATTCGAACTCGCGACCCTCACCTTGGCAAGGTGATGCTCTACCAACTGAGCCACGTCCGCGTGGTGCCCGGTGGGGCACCCGCCGCCTCTTCGGATCTCTCCGTTGCGGCGACGAGGAATACTCTACAGCATCGTTCGGGGTGGTCGCCCCACCCTTTCGGTCCGGGCGGGCAGGGCGACCGGGGCGGTGCCCCGACGGGGTCAGTTCGCCTCGGCGAACGCCTCGTACACGTGCTTGGGGATCCGGCCGCGGGCCGGCAGTTCCATCCCGCGCGACAGGGCCCAGGCGCGCACGGCGGCCGGGTCCGGGGTGAGCGCGGTGCGGCGGAAGGACTTTCCGGTGCGGCTCTGGCGCCGGCCGGCCGCGACGAACGGGGCGAGGGCCTCCCGCAGCTTTTCCGCGTTGTCCACGGACAGGTCGATCTCGTACGACTTCCCGTCGACGCCGAAGTGGACGGTTTCCGCGGCGGCGCCGCCGTCCAGGTCGTCGGAGAGCGTGACAACTACACGCTGAGCCATGGGTGTCAATCCTCTCGGGCAATTCGGCCGTCGGTTCACGGAGTGCGCCCCGTGGCCTGATGTGCACCAACTCGCGCAAGCGCACACGGGCAGGCCCGGTGGCCCGCCGGATACGCAGCACTTGCCGCGACAGGTGGCCCTATTCTGCACCCGAAGGGGGTCGAAATCGAAGAGTCCGGCATTCTTTTCCGGATATTCACGAGTCTTCGCGGGGTTGCCGGATACCGATGTGCGGGACGGGCGGTTCTGTCCCCAAGTGCCGTATTCGGGTGTTCTCCGGGGGCTCCCGCGGGCGGCTCCGAATCCCTGGAAACGGGCCGGCCCGGGCGGGGGGCGTCGGCGCCGGATCCCTTGTGGCGTAAGGGTCGTGGGTCTACGCGCGTCACCCTCCCCGGCCAGCATTCCTGCCCCGAACGGCCGGTAGTCTGGAGTTCCCCCGCCTCACCGAAGACACCACCGGGAGTGCCAGTGGCACGCGTCGTAGTCGACGTCATGCTCAAGCCGGAGATCCTCGACCCCCAGGGACAGGCGGTGCAGCGTGCACTGCCCCGTCTCGGATTCACCGGGATCGCCGACGTCCGCCAGGGCAAGCGTTTCGAGCTGGAGCTGGAGGGCCCGGTCGACGACGCCGCGCTCGCCCGTATCCGCGAAGCAGCCGAGACCTTTCTCGCCAACACCGTGATCGAGGACTTCACCGTCCGCGTCGAGGAGGCGGCGAAGTGACCACCCGCATCGGCGTCGTCACTTTCCCCGGCTCGCTCGACGACCGCGACGCCCAGCGCGCGGTCCGCCTGGCCGGCGCTGAGCCGGTCGCCCTCTGGCACCGTGACAAGGATCTCCACCAGGTCGACGCCGTCGTCCTGCCCGGCGGATTCAGTTACGGCGACTATCTGCGCTGCGGCGCGATCTCCCGCTTCTCGCCGGTGATGGAGACCGTCATCGAGCAGGCCAAGCTCGGAATGCCGGTGCTGGGTATCTGCAACGGCTTCCAGGTGCTGTGCGAATCGCACCTGCTGCCCGGCGCGCTCACCCGGAACGACTCGCTGCACTTCGTCTGCCGCGACCAGAAGCTGCGCATCGAGAACGCGGAGACGGCCTGGACCGGGGATTACTCGGCCGGCCAGGAAATCGTCGTCCCGCTGAAGAACGGCGAGGGCCGCTTCGTCGCCGACGCCCACGTCCTGGACGAACTCGAGGCGGAGGGCCGGGTCGTGGCCCGATACCTCGACGTCAACCCGAACGGTTCGTACCGCGACATCGCCGGCATCAGCAACGCCGCCGGCAATGTCGTCGGCCTGATGCCGCACCCGGAGCACGCGGTGGAGCCGCTCACCGGTCCGACCACCGAGGGCCTGGGCTTCTTCACTTCCGTACTGAAGCAGCTGGTGAACGCCTGATGAGCCTCGACACCGTCAAGAACGCCGAGCAGACCCCGGATGCCGCCCAGCCGTGGGCCGAACTCGGCCTCAAGGAGGACGAGTACGCGCGCATCCGGGAGATTCTCGGCCGCCGCCCGACCGGCGCCGAACTCGCGATGTACTCGGTCATGTGGTCCGAGCACTGTTCGTACAAGAGCAGCAAGGTCCACCTGAAGCAGTTCGGCGAGAAGAAGCCCGATTCGGACGCGATGCTCGTCGGCATCGGCGAGAACGCCGGTGTGGTCGACGTGGGCCAGGGCTACGCGGTGACCTTCAAGGTCGAGTCGCACAACCACCCGTCGTACATCGAGCCCTACCAGGGCGCGGCCACCGGCATCGGCGGCATCGTGCGCGACATCCTGGCGATGGGCGCCCGCCCGGTCGCCGTGATGGACCCGCTGCGCTTCGGCGCGGCCGACCACCCGGACACCCGGCGCGTGCTGCCCGGCATCGTCGCGGGCATCGGCGGCTACGGCAACTGCCTGGGCCTGCCGAACATCGGCGGCGAGGTCGTCTTCGACTCCTGCTACCAGGGCAACCCGCTGGTCAACGCGCTGTGCGTGGGCGTCATGAAGCACGAGGACATCCACCTCGCGCAGGCCTCCGGCGCCGGCAACAAGGTCATCCTGTACGGCGCCCGCACCGGTGGCGACGGCATCGGCGGCGTCTCGGTGCTGGCCTCCGAGACCTTCGACGACACGAAGCCGGCCAAGCGCCCGGCCGTCCAGGTCGGCGACCCGTTCCAGGAGAAGCTCCTGATCGAGTGCACCCTGGAGATCTTCCGGGAGAAGCTCGTCAAGGGCATCCAGGACCTCGGCGGCGCCGGCCTGTCCTGCGCCACCAGCGAGCTGGCCTCGGCCGGCTCCGGCGGCATGCGGATCGACCTCGACACGGTGCACCTGCGCGACCACACGCTCTCGCCGGAGGAGATCCTCATGAGCGAGTCGCAGGAGCGCATGTGCGCGATCGTCGAGCCCGACAAGGTCGCCCGCTTCCTGGAGATCTGCGAGAAGTGGGACGTCATCGCCAACGTCATCGGTGAGGTCACCGACGGCGAGCGGCTGGAGATCTTCTGGCACGGCGAGCTCGTGGTGGACGTGCCCCCGCGCACCGTCGCCCACGAGGGCCCGACCTACCAGCGCCCCTACGCCCGCCCGAGCTGGCAGGACGCGCTGCAGGCCGACGCCCCCACCGCCGAGCGGCTGGCCCGCCCGACCACCGGCGAGGGCCTCAAGGCCGACCTGCTGAAGGTCGCGAGCCACCCCAACCAGGCCTCCAAGTCCTGGATCACCGACCAGTACGACCGCTACGTGCTCGGCAACACCGTGCTCTCGCACGGCGAGGACTCGGGCATGATCCGGATCGACGACGAGACCAACCTCGGCGTCTCGGTCGCCACCGACGGCAACGGCCGCTACGCCAAGCTGGACCCGTACGCCGGCGCCCAGCTGGCCCTGGCCGAGGCGTACCGCAACGTCGCGGCCGGCGGTGCCAAGCCGCTCGCCGTCTCCGACTGCCTCAACTTCGGCTCCCCCGAGGACCCGGACGTGATGTGGCAGTTCGCCGAGGCCACCCGCGGTCTGGCCGACGCCTGCCTGACCCTGGGCACCCCGGTCACCGGCGGCAACGTCTCGCTGTACAACCAGACCGGCGAGGTCGCCATCCACCCGACCCCGGTGGTCGCGGTGCTCGGCGTCATCGACGACGTCACCCGGCGCACCCCGGTCGCCTTCGCCGAGGAGGGGCAGCTGCTCTACCTGCTCGGCGACACGGCGGACGAGCTGGGCGGCTCGGCCTGGTCGCAGGTCGTCCACGACCACCTCGGCGGCCTGCCGCCCAAGGTGGACCTGGAGCGCGAGCGGCTGCTCGGCGAGATCCTGATCTCGGCCTCGCGCGACGGCATGATCGACGCCGCGCACGACCTGTCCGACGGCGGCCTCGGCCAGGCGCTCGTGGAGAGCTGCCTCAAGGGCGGCCACGGCGCGCGGATCGTCGTGCCCGAGGGCATGGACCCGTTCGTCCTGCTGTTCTCGGAGTCGGCCGGCCGCGCCGTCGTGGCGGTGCCGCGCAGCGAGGAGCTCCGCTTCAACGACATGTGCACCGCGCGTGGCCTGCCGGCCACCCGGATCGGTGTCGTGGACGGCGACGCCCTGGACGTCCAGGGGCAGTTCACCGTCTCGCTGGCCGAGCTGAAGGACGCCCACACCGGCGTCATCGAGGCCCTGCTGGCCTGACCGGCGCGCCTTCGAGGGGCGGGCGGTTCTCCGGATTCCGGGAACCGTCCGTCCCTCGGCGTATGTTGGGCCCCATGCCTCCCAAGTCCCGTACGTACCAACCGCAGAAGGTCCGCGCCGCGCTGGCCGCCCAGAGCGCGGCGCTTCGGGCCGTCGTCCACGGCCTCACCGCGGACCAGCTGGATCTGCCGACCCGGCTCGGCACCTGGCGGGTGAGGGAGTTGCTGGCGCACCTGAGCCTGGCGCTGGGCCGGCTGCCGGCCGCGCTGGACGCCCCGGCGCCGGCCGGGCCGGTGCTCTCGCTGGCCGGCTACGCGGAGGTGAGCCGGACGATGGCCGAGGCCGTCGACAGCCTGGCGACGGAGCAGGCGGCGACCGGGTTCGCGGGCCCGCCCGCGGCGGTGGTCGCCGCGTTCGACCGGTCGCTCGACGCCGTACCGGCCGCGCTCGACCGGCCCGCCGGGGCGGCCCCGGAGCCGACCGCCGTCGTGGTCGGTCGGCGGATGCCGCTGACCGACTACCTGGTGACCAGGCTGGTCGAGGCCGTGGTGCACGCCGACGACCTGGCCGAGGCGCTCGGCCTGGACGCCTTCCCGCACGACCGCCAGGCCCTCGCCGCCGTCACCCGGATGCTGGCGGACGCCTTCGCCGAGCAGGTGCCCGGCGGCGCGGTCGAGCTGCGGATCCCGCCGTACGCGGTCGTCCAGGCCGTCCCGGGGCCCAAGCACACCCGCGGCACCCCGCCGAACGTGGTCGAGACCGACCCGCTGACCTGGATCCGGCTGGCCACCGGCCGGGTGCCGTGGGCGGCGGCGGTGGCCGACCACCGGGTGGACGCCTCGGGGGAGCGCAGCGACCTGGGGGAGTACCTGCCGATCCTGGGCTGACGCAACCGACCGGCCCTGGTCAGCCCTTGAGCTGGGCGGCCAGGGCCTCGGCGGCCTTGCGCAGCGGCTCGCCGGCCAGGGCCTGGTCCTGGGCCGCCTGGCCGGTGGTGTTCTGGGTCAGCATCAGCACCAGGTCGCCGTCGCCGTGGAGCGCGATCCGGGCGACGGCGGCCGTGCCCCCGCCCGGGGTGAGCCTGGTCTGCCCGACGGCGGGGCGGTCGGTGGAGAACCGGGACAGCTGGTCCACGCTGAGCAGTCCGGCGCGGGCGATCGAGGGGAGCATCATGCTGATGCCGTAGTCGTTCTTCGGCACGGCCAGCAACTCGACGTCGACGGTGGACGGGCCGACCGTGTACGAGCAGGTGATCTGGGCGCTCGGGGGCGTGGCCGGCATCTCTGTCATGGTCGGCGGGTGGGTGGCTCCGGAGGGCCAGGGCTGGGCCGGGACGCCGTCCCCGGCGTTGCCCCGGACGGATCGTCCGTCCGTCACGGCGGGGGCGACGGCGCCGGTGATCCCGGCCCCGGCCGCGGCCTTGGCGAAGTCGAGGCCGAACGGGCAGGTGCTGGACCTGTTCTTGAACAGGTCCAGCGCGGTCGACCGGACGCGGTCGTAGGAGAGCGCTCCACCGCTCGTGGCGGCATCGGTCGAGGACGAGCAGGCCGCGGTGCCGAGCGTGATCCCGGCGATGGTGAACGCGGCGGTGAGCCTCAGGCGTTGGGCAGCGGTCATGCTCGGAGGGTAGGCCACGGTCGTGCCGGCGGCTTGCCGTTCGGGTCTCAACTCCGTTGCACTACGGGACCGCTGGGCCGCTCAGGTAGGTGCCGTCCGCCGAGTACGGCCAGGCGTTGGGGGCGCAGCCCTTGAGCCCGTAGATCTGCTGCATCATCGCGGGCGCGGGCTTGCCCGGGCCGGGGCAGGTCTCGTGTCCGTGGCCGATCCGGTGGCCGACCTCGTGGTTGACGATCAGTGCCCGGTACTCGTCCAGCGGGCCGCCGAACTGCGGTGAACCGGTGTTCCAGCGCTTGGAGTTGACGAGCACCTGGTTGCCGACGTTGCAGTTGACCTCGCCGTGGGTGTCCAGGCCGGAGGCGCCGCAGATCTTGTCCACGGTGGCGGGGGAGGCGATCTTCACGGTGAAGTCGTACGAGCCGCCGGCGACCAGTTGGAAGCCGTTCTTGTGGTCGTTGGTCCAGCCGCGGCGGTCGCCGAGGATGCCGTGGATCTGGGCGGCGGCGGAGGCGGCGTCGATGCCGATGCCGTCCTCGACCTCCACCCGGTAGCGGCGTATGGTGCCGCGGCCGACCGCCTTGGCGCTGGCGGGGGCGATGGTGAAGGTGCCCGAACCCTTGGTGGGGCCGGGGTCGGGCCCGGTGGGCGTCACGGTGGGGGTCGCCGTCGGCGTGGGGGCGCCGGTGGGCGTCGGCGTCGCCGGTGCCGTGCCGGGCGACTGCTCGCCGGGCGGGGCGACCCGGGCCTGGGCGGTCGTGGCGGGGGCCGGGTGTTCCGACGGGCGGTTCAGCGCGAAGCCGGCGACGCCCAGCAGCAGGACGGAGGCGATCAGTGCCGTGAGCATGCCAGGGCCGATCCGGCGGCGCGACCTGCGGCGTCGGCGGGCGCTGCGAGCGTTCCTGGGCGGAGCGGCTCGCCGGCGGGCGGATCTGGCTGCGGGCACGAGCCACACCCTGGCATGCGAACGGGTGAATGTCTACATACCTGGTATGCAGCCAGCGCTCCTCCGCGGCCCGACTCCCCGGCGGCCCGGTTCCCCGGCGGGGCGGTTGACCCCTGGCCCCCGGGTGGCAGACTGCACTGCATGGCGATTCACAAGAATCTTCTCGACGGCCCCGAACCGACCCTCCTGCCGGAGGACGAGCAGCCCTACCGGATGCTGGCGGAGGAGTCGGCCTCACCGACCCAGGTGGCCGCCGACTTCCCGGCCTTCTGCCTCGCCTGGGCCATGCTCGCCGACGACGCCTACGCGGCCGGCCGTTACGTCGAGTCGTACGCCTACGCCCGCACCGGCTACCACCGCGGGTTGGACGCCCTGCGCCGCAGCGGCTGGAAGGGACACGGCCCGGTGCCGTGGGACCACCGCGGCAACCGCGGCTTCCTGCGCTGCCTGGCGGCGCTCGCCCGGGCGGCCGGCGCGATCAAGGAGACCGAGGAGGAGAACCGCTGCTGGCAGTTCCTGAAGGACAGCAGCGCGGAGGCCTACGCGGAGCTCAAGCAGTAGGACCGCAGTCAGGAACCACGGAACCACCCGGACACGACCGTGCCCCCGGCGGGAGACCGCCGGGGGCACGCCCGTTTCAGGCCCGTTTCACGCTCGCTTCAGCGGGCTCACTTCAGGCGCTTGCCGGCCGAGCGCAGCTGCTCGGCGGCCTCGACCACGCGGGCGGCCATGCCGGCCTCGGCCAGCTTGCCCCAGGTGCGGGGGTCGTAGGTGTTCTTCTTGCCGACCTCGCCGTCGACCTTCAGCACGCCGTCGTAGTTGGCGAACATGTGGCCGGCCACCGGGCGGGTGAAGGCGTACTGGGTGTCGGTGTCCAGGTTCATCTTCACGACGCCGTTCTCCAGCGCGGTGGCGATCTCCTCGGCGGTGGAGCCCGAGCCGCCGTGGAAGACGAAGTCGAACGGGTCGGTCTTGCCGTACTGCTTGCCGATCGCGTCCTGGAGCTCGCGCAGCAGCTCCGGCTTCAGCACGACGTTGCCCGGCTTGTACACGCCGTGCACGTTGCCGAAGGAGGCGGCCAGCAGGTAGCGGCCCTTCTCGCCCAGGCCGAGCGCCTCGGCGGTGCGCACGGCGTCGTTGACGGTGGTGTACAGCTCGTCGTTGATCTCGTGCGAGACGCCGTCCTCCTCGCCGCCGGTCGGGGTGATCTCGACCTCGAGGATGATCTTGGCGGCGGCGGCCTGGGCCAGCAGCTCCTGGGCGATGGACAGGTTGTCGGAGAGGGTCTCGGCCGAGCCGTCCCACATGTGCGACTGGAACAGCGGGTTCTCGCCCTTGGCCACGCGCTCGGCGGAGATCGCCAGCAGCGGGCGGACGTAGCCGTCCAGCTTGTCCTTCGGGCAGTGGTCGGTGTGCAGCGCGACGGTGATGTCGTACTTGGCGGCGACGATGTGCGCGAACTCGGCGAGCGCGACCGCGCCGGTCACCATGTCCTTGTTGTGCTGGCCGCCCAGGAACTCCGCGCCACCGGTCGAGATCTGGATGATGCCGTCGCTCTCGGCCTCGGCGAAACCACGCAGCGCGGCGTGCAGGGTCTGCGACGAGGTGACGTTGATGGCCGGGTAGGCGAACTTGCCCGCCTTGGCCCGGTCGAGCATCTCGTTGTAGACCTCGGGAGTTGCGATGGGCATGCGATCCGCTCCTGTCGGGTTGCGGCGTACGGACGGTGCTGTCCGACGCTGTGTACGCCTTCGTGACGACTCCGTGCCGGCCCGCCGACGCGCGGCGCTGCGGTGTGGCTCTCCGGCACCAAGGTTCGAGGCGGCCTCCGCGTACGGCCATGAGGGTGGTGGGCCGCCGCGGACCGGACGCCTGTGCCATCTTCCCAGACTCGTGCCCGCAGGTCAGCAGGAGCCCGCCTGTCGGGACGTCGCCCGGGCAGGCTCGGCCGGAAGTAGTCGGCGGGCCCGGCGCGAGTCCGGGGGCTCGGCCGGAAGCCGTCGGAAAGGTACGCCCGCTATCCTGCGCCCGTGGACTACAACCAGCTGGCCGTCAACCTGCTCGACGCCAAATCCCTGATCTCGTCCCTCGGCGCCATCGGGCTGATCGCGATCATCTTCGCGGAGACCGGCCTGCTGGTCGGCTTCTTCTTCCCGGGCGACTCGCTGCTGATCATCGGAGGTGTCGCCGCCTCGAACGCCGCCTCGTCGGTGCTCGGCGACGGCGCCAAGCTGCCGATCGCCGTGCTGCTCATCGGCTGCCCGGTCGCGGCGGTCGCCGGTGCCCAGCTGGGGCACCTGCTCGGGGCCAAGGTCGGGCCGAGGATGTTCGACAAGCCCGACTCGAAGATCTTCCGCCGCGAGTACGTGATGAAGGCGGAGGAGTACTTCAACAAGTTCGGCTCGGGCAAGGCCGTGGTGCTGGCCCGCTTCATGCCGATCGTCCGGACCTTCCTGAACCCGGTGGCCGGAACCCTGGAGATGCCCGCCAGGACCTTCTTCGTGTGGAACGTCGTCGGCGGTGTGCTGTGGACCGAGTCCATGCTGCTGATCGGCTACTTCTTCGGTGACGCGCTCGCTCCGGTGATCGACAAGTACCTGATCCCGGCGGTGCTGCTGATCGTGCTGCTGTCGATCTCGCCGATCCTGGTCGAGGTCGTGCGGGAGCGCCGGAAGAAGAAGGCCGGCGTCGTCGAGGCTCCCACCGCGGACGCGGTGCAGGGCGGCGGCAGCGGGCGGCACCGGCGCGGCTGAGGTCCTCGTTCACGGCCTCGTCGTCGCACCCTGACGTTCAAGGGCCGGGTCCCGTTCCACGTGGTTTCACGTGAAACAGGGCCCGGCCCCTTGCTTCGTCCGTACGGTCAGAGGCCCAGGTCGTCCAGGGTGTACGCGGTCACGTACTCCAGGCCCTGCTCCTCGACGGCGCCCGCGCCACCGCGCTCGACGATCACCGCGACGCCGACCACCTCGGCGCCCGCCTCGCGCAGCGCCTCGACGGCGGTCAGCACCGAGCCGCCGGTGGTGGAGGTGTCCTCGACGGCCAGCACCCGGCGGCCCTTCACCTCCGGGCCCTCGATCCGGCGCTGCAGGCCGTGCGCCTTGCCGGTCTTGCGGACCACGAAGGCGTCCAGCTTCCGCCCGCGCGCGGCGGCGGCGTGCAGCATCGAGGTGGCCACCGGGTCGGCACCCAGGGTCAGACCGCCGACGGCGTCGTACTCCAGGTGCGAGGTCGCGTCCAGCATCACCCGACCGACCAGCGGGGCGGCCTCGCCGTCCAGCGTGATCCGGCGCAGGTCGACGTAGTAGTCGGCCTCCTTGCCGGAGGAAAGGGTGACCTTGCCGTGCACGACGGCCTTGTCCTTGATCTGTGCCAGCAGGGCGTCGCGGTCGTTGCTCATGAGCGTTCAGTCTAGGGCCTGAACGCTCATGAGGCGCTCGCGGCTAGCGGCGGCGCAGCGCCCTGACCAGCACCACGGCACCGCCCAGCAGGGCCACCGAACCACCGATCACCCACGGCACCGCGCTGCGTCCACCGGTGCCCGGCACCACGATGCCGCCGGCCTCGCCGCCCCAGCGGGACGCCGCCCGGGCCCGCGCACTGCGGGCCGGCAGCGCCGGGGCGTACCGGCCGCGCGGCGGGGCGTGGTCCACCTCCTCGGCCGAGCGGCCGACGATGCTGCGGCGGACCGGGCCACTGAGCTCCGGTTCGTCCTCGTAGGCGAAGAGCGGCTCGGCGGGGAGTTCCTCGGCGACTCCGTCCCGGGGGCCACCGCTGCCGTCCCCGGCGGCGTCGGCCTCTTCGCGGTCGTCGACGTCGTTCTCCTCGTCGTCGACCTCGTCCTCGTCGTCGTCGGCGGCGGAGCCGGTGGGGAGGCCGAAGCGCTCGGCGTCGGCGTCGGAGAAGGCGATCAGGTCGGAGAGGTCGTCGTCCAGGTCGTCGCCGGGCTGGTCCTGGTGCTCCTCGATGAAGACGATCTCGGCGTCGGTCACGCTGTCGGTCCCGTCCGCGCTCTCGTTCCCGCCTTCGTCCCCGCCGTCGTCCGCGATCTCCTCATCGCCCTCCTCCGGGGCGTCCGGGGAGGTGAGTGCGGTGGCGAAGCGCTCCAGCAGACGGCGACCGGCGGCGTCGAGGGTCTCGTCGTCGAACTCGGTCAGCCGGCCGGTGGCGCTCAGATCGCCGGTGAAGCGGATCACCGCGGTGCCGTCTTCGGCGCCGTCCGAGACGCTCACCCGCACGGTGGCGGTCGCCTCGCCGCTGCCCCGGGCCTCCTGGCCCTCGGCGAGCACGGTCAGCACACCGTTGCGGCCCTCGATCAGCGACAGCACACCCTTGAAGGTGATCGTGGAGGCGCCGATCCGCAGCTTCAGCCGCCCGCCGATCTCATCGGCCGGCCCGGCCCCGACCGCCGCCGGCTCGGTGCTCAGCCCCGGCACGCTCCGCGCCAGCAGCGCCGGATCCTGCAAGGCCTGCCGCACCAGCTCTGCGGACATCGCGACGACAACCTCATGCTCCATGTCACGGAGCCTACCGACTGGGCCCCGCCCGGTCCCTACCCACCACCGCCCGACTTTCCCACCACCGCCCGCCCCTGCCGGCTCCGCCCGCCCGCACGGCCTGCGCGGGCCTTCCTGCGCGGCCTGCGGGGACCGGGGCGGGGCGGTCGCCGACCGCGGGCTTGTCGGCGCTCGTGTTCCGTTCTCACTCGGCCGGGCACCCCTTTGCCGAGCCCGGCTGCTCGCACGGCCCGCGCGCTTCCCTGTACGGCCAGCGGCGACCCTCGCCGGCGGGGCGGGCCAGCCGTGGGCCTCGCTGACGGCCTCACCGCCAGCGGGCTCCCCTTGCCGCGTCGACACTCTCGTTCCCAGCGCGGCCCGAGGAAGGTGGAGGGCCGTGGAGGCATCGGGGCGAGCCTTCGGCGCGGCGGCATGGTGTTGACCCGGTCGGGTCCTGCTTCCTGGGCGTCTTTCTCCAGGCCCGCCGCCCCTCCCTTCCGTCGGCGCGCCGGGTCTGCCGCCCTTCCTCCCCGTCGACGCGCCGGGCCCGTCACATCTCTCCTCCTGTCAGCGCGCCAGGTCCGTCGCCCCTCTCCCCCCGTCAACGCGGTCCCAGGAGTGTGAGCGGGTCAGGGGAGTGGGGTGGGCGGAGGGCGGTGAGGTGGGTGGCGGAGGCCTGGAGGGCGGCGGGGGTGAGGGCGCGGGGTGGTGGGGCGTCGGGGGCGAGGGTGAGCGGTGGCGGGGTGGCGGCGGCGAGCAGGAAGGCCTGGATGGTGTTCGGCGGGTCGGGGCGGCAGGTGCCGGTGGCGGTTCCCTGGACCTCGTACGGGGTGGTCCACAGGCCGGCGGCCCGCAGCCCGGACTCGATCTGCCACAGGCCCTCCCCGTCCCCGCCGGCCCGGACGGCGATCCGGCCGCCGGGGGCCAGTGACCGGGCGGCGAGGCGGTAGAACTCCTGGGAGTGGAACTTGACCGGCCCGCCGTCCACGGGGGCGGGCAGGTCGGCGAGCACCACGTCGTACTCCTGGTCGGGGGCGCCGCGCAGCCAGGCCATCGGGTCGGCCGCCGTGGTGCGGACCCGGGGGTCGTCCAGGGAGTGGCCGTTGAGGGCGGCGAGCCCGGGGTCGGTGCGGGCGAGCCGGGTGAGGGCCTGGTCGGCGTCGACCAGCCGGACGGAGCGGACGTCCCGGTGCCGCAGCACCTCCCGCAGGGCGAGGCCGTCGCCGCCGCCGAGCAGCAGGATCCGGGCGTCCGGTCCGGCGGCCAGGGCGGGGTGCACGAGTGCTTCGCTGCCCCGGTACTCGTCGGGTCCGCAGACCGCGAGCCGTCCGCCGAGGTAGAGCCGGAGCGGGCCTTCGGCGGGGCCGGTGAGCACGATCTCCTGGTACCGGCTGCGGGTGGCGTAGCGGACCTGGTCGCCGTAGAGGGCGTGCCGGGCGGCGCGTTCGATCGAGTCGGAGCCGGCGGCGGCGGCCGCGAGCACGGCGAGGACGATGGTGCAGCCGCCCCAGAGCAGCCGTCGTATCCGGGGGGCGGGTTCCTCGCGGAAGAGCCAGAGCACCACGGCGGCACCGGCGACGGCGTTGACCGCGCCGGTGAGCAGCGCGCCGTCGCCGGGACCGAGGCGGGGGAGGATCAGGAAGGGGAAGGCGAGGCCGCCGATCAGCGCGCCCACGTAGTCGGCGGCGAACAGGTCGGCGACCGCGCGTCCGGCGTCCTCGCGCCGGATCCGCTGGATGAGGGTCATCAGCAGCGGGATCTCGGCGCCGATCAGGATGCCGATCAGGCAGGTGAGGCCGACCATCGCGGCCTGGTAGCGGCCGATCCAGGCCCAGCAGGAGTACAGGGCGAGGACGGAGAGCCCGCCGGTGAGGGCGAGGGCGCACTCGACCAGGGCGAAGGCGGTCGCGGGTCGGCGGGTGAGCCGCTTGGCGAGCAGTGAGCCGAGGCCCATCGCGAACACCATGACGGAGAGCACGACGGAGGTCTGGGTGACCGTGTCCCCGAGGAGGTAGTCGCCGAGCGCCACGAGTTCGAGCTCGTAGACGAGTCCGCAGGCCGCGCAGACGAACGCGGCGAGCAGGACGGTGAGCCGGGCGAGCCGGGGGTGGGAGCGCAGCCGGGACCGACGGCGGGCGGGCAGGGGGATGAGGTTTCGCCCGGGCGGGGGTGGGGTGCCGTCGTCGAGGTCCACTCGCGGGCGTGCGGGCGGACCGGCTGGATGATTGATCACGAACAAACGCTAGGGGACGTGCGGGACGGATAGCTGCGCCCATCCGACGGACAGTGAGGGTCGTCGGATTGACGAATCGTTCCTGCGTGCGATTCGTGGGTTTGTGCTGGGTGGTGTAGGACCGGACCGGTGACCCCGCCCGGCTCGTGGGCCCTCACGCCCCCGACACCACCAGTGAGGAGCGGGTGCAGACCAGCTGCCCCTCCTGCGGGTAGGCGTGCCAGGTCCGCCAGAGCAGCCGGTCCGTGCCGCCCTGGGCGACCAGTGCGGTGAAGGCGCTCGGGTCGCCCGGGAAGACCCCGGCGAGGCCGCGCGGGTGCCCCTCGACCAGGGCCAGCAGCTCCTGGGCGCGGGCCGCGAAGTCGTGCGGGGGCAGTGCCTCGATCCGGGCGGCGAACTCGTACTCCCAGCCACCGACCTGCTTGGCCACCCGGGCCGGCAGCGGGGTGCGGCGGCCGGGCAGACAGGCGACGGTCTCCAGGCACTCGCCGGGGCCGGCCGAGATCACCACCTGGTGCGAGGCGCCCAGCAGCCGCAGCTGGAGGGTGTCGGAGGTGCCGGGACGGCCGCCGTCGAGTCTCAGGTCGCGGACGGCGAGAGCGGGCAGCGGGTCGCCGCCGAGGCACCACGCCAGGTCACCGGCGCGGGTGTCCGTGTAGGAGGTCTGCAGTGTGGTGAGCATGCTCGGCTCCGCGTTTCAGCTCCGTGCGCGCCCGCCGAGCAGCAGCGAGTAGGCCTAGGCGATGGCGAGGCTGTTCGTGGCTGTGCGGCCCTGGGCGCGGCCGACCGTGGAAGGAAGGATTCCGGCTGGAGATTCAGCAGCAGAGAAGCACGAATACGCCGGGTCCGTCGGTGATTTACCCATCCTTGTCAAGCATTCACCGTTTCGAGCACACCTGCTTCCCGGCTCTGATCGACCCGGTGTGCGACTTTGCACAGCGCGCGCCCCTGTCACCGGCCTGTGCGCCGTGCGCGCTGGTTGTGCGCCCTCGGTATGCCCCACGCGCCGCCGCCCTCCACACGCAGGGCGTGGAGGGTGGCAGGAGCGTGCCCGACGGGTCGCCTGTTTTGCCTCACTGGCAGCAAATAGGCATGTGATCCATGGGAGTTGAGGACAACGCAGAACTGACCACGGACCAGGATTGGCCCCGTTCAATGGGGCGCGCGAAACGAAGCGAGCGCCGTCTGTCCGCAACGCACTCCGGAAGTCGTCAGCTCCCTTGCACAAACCGGCCCCGGCTGGGCTGCGGTCCGCTCGCGGGCGGAAGTCAGTTCGGACGAACAGTCCGGCCGCCAGCCGTCGACACCGTCAAGTACGGTTTGTCATGCGGCACTTGCCGCCAAGCGGCACGGCGGGGTGACGCGACGACGCGGTCGTGCCGCCGGACTCCCGCAGCCGCCGCCCGTCAGATCCAGCCGGCCGTCAGATCCGCCGCAGGCGCTCGACGGCGGTGAAGCCGTCGAGCAGCAGGTCGCGCTTGCGGAGCAGGTCGGTGCGCAGGGTGTGGAAGTAGCGGTCGGACAGGCTGCACGGGGCGGGTCAGAGCCAGCCTCTTTGGGCGGCTTTGATGCCGGCTTCGAACCGGCTGCTGGCGCCGAGGCGTTCCATGATGGAGGCCATCTGGCGGCGGACGGTACGGTCGGCGATGCCAAGGCGCTGTCCGGCGGCTTCGTCGGTGAGACCGGTGCCGAGCAGGCGCAGGAGTTCGCGTTCGTGGTCGGTCAGGCCGGTTTCGGGGTCGTCGGGGCGACCGGCGCCGAGAGGGACGGCGGTGTTCCAGGCCTGATCGAAGAGTTCGAGCAGGGCCGTGACGATGCCGGGTTCGGTGACGTGGAGGGCGCCCTTGCGGTTGTCGGTGGGGTCGATCGGGACGAGGGCTTGGGCGCGGTCGATGATGACCATGCGCTGGGGGACCGTGGGGGCCGTGCGGACTTCTCCGCCGTGGCTGAGCAGGGTGTGGGCGAAGGTGGCGACGTGGGCGTGGTTGCGGGCGGCGTCCTGGAAGAGCGAGTGCATGGTCACGCCGCGGGCCAGGGCGGCGAGGTCCTGGCCGCGGGCGGCGTCGAGGTCTTCGGGACGCTGGACACCGGGCTGGACGCCGATGATCTCCGTCTGGGCGGTGCGGGCGAAGTGTTCGAGCCGGGCCTGGATGGCGTCCATGCCGAGGAGGCGTTCGCCGTGCGCGGATCGCTGCTCGGCGCGGTCGGCGACCATCCGGGTCACCGCGGCGCGCGAGGCCGCCAACTGGGCCTGGCGGGCGGCCAGGTCCGCTTCCTGGCGGGCGACCATGTCCGCCAGTCCGATTTCGGGGTCCACGGCGCGCAGCTGTCCGGGGTGTTCGATGGACGCGCGCACGAGCATCAGTTGCCCGAGCTCGTCGAGGCAGTCATGGATCCGGGTGGGGGTCAGGCCGCAGTTGTCGGCGAGCTGTTCGACGCCGTGGCCGGGGTGGTCGAGCATCGCCCGGTAGACGGTGACGGCGTCGATGCTCAGGCCGAGTGCTTGCAGCATGGTGCCCCGTTTCGCTCATCGGCACGGCGCCCGGCTGCGCCTGCCCGGCCAGAATCGCAGCCGACCAGCAGCATTGACAAGATCTTTCCGCTGCATTTTGCCCAGGTCAGGGCAGATGCATGGATGATCCTTCCCGCCCGGGAAACAGGCGCCTCGCCCACCTTGGCTCCAAGGACCGGGCCAGTGATTCACAGTAAATTGATGTGTCCATGACCATGAGTCCTGATCAGGTCGGGCCGGTTCAGGACGTCCGAAAACCCTTCCGGGGGCGTTGATCTGCGGCGAAGCTGTTCGTCGCCAGCAGGGAACAGCCCGAACGGCAGCCGGACGAAGCGTCAACCGCGGGACGCGAGACCGGAACAGGCCACCCATAACCTCGCCAGAAACGGAGCAACTACCGTGATCCGCACCCGTATCGCCCTGGCCGCCGCGGTCGCCACCCTCGCGCTGGGCATCGTCGGCCTCATCCCCTCCGCAGTCGTCGCCGCCCCCCAGGGCACTGCTGCCGGCCAGAGCGCTCCGGCACCGGGCGTCCAGATCGCCTCCCCGGACACCACCTCCTGGGGGGGCTGAGTCGCCCCATGGACATCGTCTGCGCCAGCCTCGACCGCAGGCTGCCGGCCGAACCCGCGTCCGAGGGCGAGACGGCCGAAGTCCTCGCCGCCTTGTGGGCACATGCCAGGCCCGACGACAGTCTCGAACACATCACCGCCCGTCCCGAGCCCGACCGGATCGACCTCCTGCTCTACTTCCTCACCCGCCCCACCGACGCGTCCAGCACCCGAAGCCCGCTCCACCGGGCCGGGGACCTGCTCCACCGTAGCCACCAGGCCTCACCACTGTTGCGCCGCCGCTACCTGCCGCCGCAACTCCTGGCGGCCTAGCTCAGGGCGCGATCCGCCCGTCCGGCGGCGCTCCACGCCCTGAACCAGCCTGACTCGCCCTGAACCAGGCCGACTCGCCTGACGACCGCTGTTCCTGCAGGACAGCCGTCGTCCCCGCGCACACCCACGACGGGGAACCTGACGCATCGTCAAGCAGCGAAGGCCGCCTCCGCACCATTCCGCACCATCCGCGCGCCTGCGCGCAATCCGCCCTGTCCCGTGAAATCGCCCGCGGCTGTTCCTGCAGGACAGCCGCCACGAGCGGCGGACCGGAGCAAGGCACGTACACAACGACTCCGCAACTCCAGGTGCCTCACCCGAAGGAAGAACAGCCATGCTCTCGATCAAGTCCCGCCTGCTGAAGAAGTCCACCATCGGCACCCTCGTCGCCGCCTCCGCCATTGCCGGCCTGACGGCGCTGCCCGCCCAGGCCGCCACCGTGGGCCAGAACATCGCTTCCGAGGCCGCCTCCCAGATCGGCGCCAACGCCTGCACCGGCGGCGGCTACTACGGCAGCTGCACCGGCGACGGCGGTTCGCCCGAGCTCTGGTGCGCCGACTTCGCCAAGTGGGTCTGGAACCAGGAGGGCGTCGACGTCAGCGGCCTCACGGCCGGCGCGGGCAGCTTCTACACCTACGGCAAGAACAACGGAACGCTGTCCAGCACCCCCGCTGTCGGCGACGCCGTGGTCTTCAACTACTCCGGCGGCGGCTACGCCGACCACGTCGCCATCGTGACCCAGGTCAACGCCGACGGCACCATCGTTACCGTCGGCGGAGACGAGAACGGCGTCCATGGCAACTGGGCCGCCACCTCCGCGGTGCACCAGGACGGGCCCTACAACGGCGGGCTCGGCTGGACCCCCTACATGGGCATGAGCATCTCCGGTTACATAGCCCCGGTCGGCGGCACGGCCGGCGGCACCACCAACCCCACCCCGGCCACCCCGACCATGCGCCTGACCGCCGGCGACTTCAACAACGACGGCAAGCAGGACACCCTGGCCGTCGACAACTCCACCGGCCACCTGTTCTACTACGCCGGGCTCGGCACCGGGCACTTCGCCGCGCCGGTGGACCTCGGGGGCGGCTGGGACAACATGCGCCTGCACGCGGCCGACTTCAACAACGACGGCAAGCTCGACATCCTCGCCCAGGACCCCCACGGCGAGCTCTACTTCTACGCCGGCCTCGGCACCGGGCACTTCGCCGCCCGTGTCGACCTCGGTAGCGGCTGGGGCAACCTCAACCTGACCGTGGGCGACTTCAACGGCGACGGCAAGGCCGACGTGCTGGCGGTCGACACCTCCGGCGGCCACCTGTACTTCTACCCCGGCCTGGGCAACGGCGCCTTCGGCACCCGCACCGACCTCGGCTCCGGCTGGGCCAACATGACCCTGACCGCGGCCGACTTCAACGGCAACGGCAAGCTCGATCTCTTCGCGCAGGACTCATCCACCGGTCACGCCTACTACTACCCCGGCGTGGGTGACGGCTCCTTCGGCACCCGGACCGACCTCGGCGGCGGCTGGGGCAACTACAACGTGACGGTTGGAGACTTCAGCGGTGACGGCAAGCGCGACCTGATGGCGATCGACACCTCCGGCGGCCACCTGTTCTACTACGCCGGGCTGGGCACCGGGCACTTCGCCGCCCCGGTGGACCTCGGCTCCGGCTGGGGCACCATGACCCTGACCGCGGCCGACTTCAACGGCGACGGGAAGCTCGACGTCCAGGCCCAGAACGCCAGCACCGGCCACATGTTCTTCTACCCCGGCCTGGGCGACGGCTCCTTCGGCACCCGCACCGACCTCGGCGGCGGCTGGTAACACCCACCCACCACATCAACAACCCAGCTGGGGCCCGCGCATCCCGCGCGGGCCCCAGCCCGTCTGCCCGCAGTTCCGGGAGGGGAGGGCGCACGCTCCTACGGGTGCCTGGCCGGCCCTCTGTCAGAGCCTCCGGAGGCGGGCCACCGCTTCCCGCAGGACGTCGTCGCGCTTGCAGAAGGTGAAGCGGACCAGGCTGCGTCCGGCGTCGGTGTTGTCGTAGAAGACGACGTTGGGGATGGCGACGACGCCGCAGCGTTCGGGGAGGGAGCGGCAGAACTCCAGGCCGTCCTTCTCGCCCAGGGGGGTGATGTCGGTGGTGATGAAGTACGTGCCCTCGGGGTTGAACACGCGGAAGCCCGCAGACGAGAGACCGTCGACGAGAAGGTCTCGCTTGCGCAGCAGGTCGGCACGGAAGGTGGCGAAGTAGCTGTCGGGGAGGCGGAGCGCCTCAGCAACCGCGTACTGGAACGGGCCTGCACTGACGTAGGTGAGGTACTGCTTCGCCGTGCGGACCGCCGAGACGAGAGCAGGACTCGCGGTTACCCAACCGACCTTCCATCCCGTGTACGAGAAGGTCTTGCCGGCGGAGGAGATGGTGACGGTGCGTTCGCGCATGCCGGGGAGGGCGGCGATGGGGTGGTGGGTGGCGCCGAAGACGAGGTGTTCGTAGACCTCGTCGGTGACGACCAGCAGGTCGTGTTCGACGGCGAGTTCGGCGATCACGGCGAGTTCGGCGGGAGTGAGGACCAGGCCGGTGGGGTTGTGCGGGGTGTTGATCAGCAGGAGGCGGGTGCGCGGGGTGATCAGGGCGCGCAGCTCGTCCAGGTCGGGGCGGAAGGCCGGGGCCCGGAGGGTGAGCGGGCGGCGGATGGCGCCGGCCATGGCGATGCAGGCGGCGTAGGAGTCGTAGAAGGGTTCGAAGGCGATCACCTCGTCGCCGGGCTCCAGCAGGGCGAGCAGGGCGGCGGCGATGGCCTCGGTGGCGCCGGCGGTGACCAGCACCTCGGTGTCCGGGTCGTAGCTCAGGCCGTGGAAGCGCTGCTGGTGCTCGGCGATGGCGGTGCGCAGCTCCGGGATGCCGGGCCCGGGCGGGTACTGGTTGCCGCGGCCCTCGCGCAGGGCCCGTACGGCGGCCTCGCGGACCTCCTCGGGCCCGTCCGTGTCGGGGAAGCCCTGGCCGAGGTTGATCGAGCCGGTGGCCGTGGCCAGGGCGGACATCTCGGCGAAGATCGTCGTCCCCATCCCGGCCAGGCGGCGGTTCAGTAGCGGCCTGGTACCCATCGGTGGCTCCTCACGGCTCGTCGTCGGAGCCATCCTCAGGGTAACGAGCGTGCGGCGACAAGCCCCTTGACGAGGCGACTTGATCAGGCGTCGCCGTCATCGACTGGGGCGAAGCCGGAGCGGCCCGGGGTGCCGGTCCACACCGGTGCGACACAAATCATCCCTCGGGCAATCATGGGACGACCATGATTTTTTCAAATTGTCCGGGGGCGAAGAGCGCCAGCTCAGATGAATGATGAAGCCAAATTTGATCAATCTCATTCATGTGGGCTCATGTCAGATCTATTGACGTGTCATATTCGCAACGGCAGGGTTGCCCTCGCTCGGCCGCCTGGTCGGGCAAACAGCGAGCAGGGAGGTTCTCATGAAGTCGACTGCTGCACTGAAGAAGACCGCCAAGAAGATCACCGTCCGCCGGACCGGCGACGTGCGCCTGACCTCGGCCGCGTGCCAGTGCCCGTACTCCGCTTCCGCCTGACGATGACTCCGTGAGTACTGCCCGGGCGCACGGGATACCCTCCGGTGCGCTCGGGCGCCCCCAAATGCCAGGCGAAGCGGATCATCCGACGCTTTGGAGCGCTGTGAGCGAACCGACCCTTGCGTTGCACAAGTTGAGCTTTGTTCCAGACAGCGACGACGAGGTCCTGGTCGGCCGGCTGGACACCGGTTCCTATGCGGTCTTCCCCGCCGACGGCGCACAGCTGCTCAGACGGCTCACCGAGGGGATGCCCCTGGACGAAGCGGCCGCGTGGTACGAAGAGACCTTCGAGGAACCGGTCGACGTCGAGGACTTCGTCGCCACGATCCGCGAGTTGGGATTCGTCCGGGAAGGCGGAGCCGGCGAGGCCGCCCCCGTCGCGCCGGTCCGCTTCCAGCGGCTGGCACGTGCGGCGTTCTCTCCGGTGGCATGGTTCTGCTACGCGGCCGTCCTCGTGGTCTGGCTGCTGGCCGTGGTGCGGCACGGCGAACTGCGTCCCGCCCCCTCGCAGATCTTCTTCGTCAAGTCGCTGCTCGTGGTCCAACTGGTGATCACGTTCGGCCAAGTCCCGCTGTTGCTGGCGCATGAGGGCTTCCACATCCTGGCCGGCCGCCGGCTGGGCCTGCCGACCAAACTGCGGCTGAGCAACCGGCTCACCTACATCGTGGCCGAGACGCAGACCAACGGCCTGATGAGCGTCGAGCGGCGCAAGCGCTACCTGCCGTTCCTGGCGGGCATGGTCTGCGACGGCGTGGTGCTGGCGGTCCTCGGGCTGGTCGCCGCGGCCGACCGCCACGACGACGGCGGCTTCTCGACGCTCGGCCGGGCCTGCCTGGCGCTCGCCTTCACGGTGGTGATGCGGATCTTCTGGCAGTTCCAGCTCTACCTGCGCACCGACCTGTACTACGTCTTCGCCACCGTGCTCCGCTGCTACGACCTGCACGACGCGAGCAAGGCCGTGCTGAGGAACCGGGTCTGGCGCCTGCTGCGCCGCCCGGAGCGGCAGGTCGACGAGAGCCGGTGGACCGAACAGGACCGCAAGGTCGGTGCCTTCTACGGGCCTTTCATCCTGCTCGGCTTCTGCGTCCTGGCGGGAGTCACGGTCTTCGCGAGCGTACCGGTCACCGTCGACTACGTGCGGATCGCCGCCGAAGCCCTCGGCTCCGGGCGCGTGGACGCGCACTTCTGGGACTCGCTGCTGTCCCTGGCGCTGAACGCGGCCCAGGTCGTCGCCCTGGTCGTGCTCTCCCGGCGCAAGCGTCGCGAGCAGCGCGAGGCGCCCGCGCTCTCCCCGTCTCCGACCGCTCCGATGGAAGGGTGAACCTATATGGCCAGTCACCGCAGGATCGTCAGCGAGAGCCCGGCAACCCGGCTGCGACTGGCCGCCGCGGACGGGGAGGCGACGGTCGTGGCCCGCTGCCACCGGCGGCTGCGCGGTCCGTACACAGGCGTGGACACCGTGCTGCGCGCCGTGCTGCCCGAGGCGGCCCGCCGCTGGCCGGATCTGGTGGAGTTCCACCGGGTGGAACTCCTGTACGGGATGCCGGAGTTGGCTGATCTGATCGGTCCGGCGCCGCGGACGCTGGCGCTCGACTCTTCGTTCAAGGAGCGCACCCGGTTCTTCGGCTCCGGGATGATCCGCTGCATGAGCCAGGGTGTCGCCTCGTTCCTGATCGACCACGCCCGCCGGCTGTGCTCCTGCGGCGAGCAGCCGCCGTACCTGGTCTTCGACGAGGTGGACCAGGCGGAGCCGACCGCGCAGGAGTTCATCGCCCTGCTGCTGCGCCGCGCCGACCCCGGACAGCTGAGGGTGGCGGTCGGTACGGCGCCGGGGGAGCTGCCCGAGGAGCTGGAGCGGTCGTTGGCCCGGTACGCGGAACGCACCAACGCCGAGCCGGAGTGGGCCGAGCCGGCCGAGGCGGCCGCGCTGGTCGAGGCGTACGTCTTCGGTGACTGCACCGGCAGCGACCCCGCCGAGCTGCTTGCCTACCAGGAGGCCCGGCCGGAGCTGCGCGCCCGGTTGCACGACCTGCGCGCCGAGGAGCTGGAACGGTCCGCGACGAGCTGGGGCGAGCGGGTCGGAGCACTGACGTACCACCGCGAGCACGGCAGCGACCCCGCCGGGGCGGGTCGGCTCGCCCTACTGGCGGCCCAGCGGCACTGCGTGGAGGTCGGCTTCTCGGCCGCGGTGATCGACCTCGGCCTTCGCGGGCGTGCCGTCACCGATCCGGACGTCCACCAGCACGACTTCTGGGAGTTCACCCAGCAGGCGGCGGCGGCCTGCATCCCGCTCGACCGCACCGAGCAGTCGATGGAGCTCTACCTCGACACCATCCAGCGGTTCGCGGACCCCAAGGTCCACATGATGACCAGCTACTCGATCGCGATGCTGCACACCCGCTTCCTCCAGCCGCGCGACCACGATCTGGCGCTGCGCTGGCAGAACAACGCGGCCGCGATCGCGAGTATCCTCCCCGACCCGGCCGAGCGGCTCACCTTCAGCGTCTTCCACGACAACGGCCTGGCACTGGTGGAGATGCACCGGGGCAGGCTGGACCGCGCGATGCAGCTGGTGGAGTCCTGCATCGCCCGGCTCGACACGAACCTGACGGACGACCAGTGGCGGCTGCACCGCTCGCAGCTGCTGTACAACCGGGCACGCCTGCTGACGGCCACCGGTCGGCTGGACGAGGCCTTCGCCGACTATTCGACGCTGGTGGACCTCGACCCCTACTACACCGACTACCTCTCCGAGCGGGCCCGGATCCACCGCACCCGCGGCGACTTCGCGGCCGCGTTGGCCGACTACGACCGCGCCGTGGACCTCGCTCCGCCGTTCCCCGAGCTCTACTACAACCGCGGGACGGCCCGGATCGAGGCCGGCGACACCAAGGGCGCGCTGGCCGACTTCGCGTACGTCCTGGAGATGGAGCCCGACGACGTCGACACCCGCCTCGCCCGCGCCGAACTCCTGCTGGAACTGGCCGAGTTCGACGCGGCCGCGGCCGACGTCGAGGCCGGACTCGCACTGCGGCCGAAGGAGCCCCGGCTGCTCTGCATGCGCGGCACCGTCGCATTGCAGCGCGGAGCCCTCCCTGAGGCCTTCGCGGCGCTCGACGCGGCCGTCGCCCTCGACCCGGCCTATCCGGCCGCACTGCTCAACCGCGCCGTCGTCCACTACGAGCAGGGTCGCCCCCGGGCCGCCGTGCAGGACCTGACCGCGCTGCTCGACCTGGTCGGGGACGACCCCGACGTGCTGCTCAACCGTGGTATCGCGTACCAGGCGGACGGCCTGCCGGACCTCGCCCTGGCCGACTTCGACCACGCCCTCACCCTGCCAGGCGCGGACGAGCCGGAACTGGAGGCGCGGCGCGCGCAGTGCCGCGGCTGACCAGGAGCCGCACCGCATTCTCCGCGGTGCCGGACCGGGTACCAGGGGCCCGTACCGGCACCGCCCGGTCACCGGTCCTCGGAAGGGGTGCCATCCTGACAGGCCCGGTCAGAGTCGTCGCGCTGTGCGGCGGCGCGGCGACTTCCTCCTCCACCGAGCGCGTGCTGCGCATCGCGGCCGCACACGCCGCGTCGCTGGGTGCGCAGGTGGACTCGCCTGGACGGCAGGGCGGTCGGTTGCATCGCAGTGGCAAGGGCTCCCAGGGGCCGGGGAACACCCTGCGGGCCCTGCGAGACATCGTGCATGCGCTGCGTGGCCGGCCCACTCCGCCGGGCGTCACCATGGACAGCTCATCCCTCCGCGCACCGGTCGGCCGGGACATCGAGACCGCCCTGGAACTCGTCGCACGCCAGCTGATCGGGTGAGCGGGCGGCGGGTGGCGCCGGCCATGGCGATGCAGGCGGCGTAGGAGTCGTAGAAGGGTTCGAAGGCGATCACCTCGTCGCCGGGCTCCAGCAGGGCGAACAGGGCGGCGATGGCCTCGGTGGCGCCGGTGGTGACCAGCACCTCGGCGTAGCTCGCAAGACGGCCCGGCCGCCCGGGAGTGCCGGGGGCCGGGCCGCGGAGTGCGTGCCGGGGCCGGGATCAGGCCTCCTCGCCGTCCTCGTCCTCGCCGTCCTCGCCCTCGATCTCGTTCTGCAGGCCCAGGCGCTCGACGATCCACTGCTCGAAGCCGACCGCGGCCTGGGTCCAGTTGGCGGTGGTGGTGACGAAGTAGTCCAGGTTGACGCCGGTGCCGACGATCATCTGGGCCTCGCCGATCAGGCGGACCACGCCGTCCTCGTGGGTGTGGGTGTAGACCTTGGGCCAGAGGGTCTCGCGGTTCCACTCGTCGATCAGGTCGAGGATCTCGCCCTTCTTCTCCAGCGGGTACGCGCGGTCGTAGAAGGCGCGCACCGCGAAGAGCTCCTTCTGCTCGCCGCGGAACATGTAGTAGACGCGGAAGCCCTCCCAGGGGGCGGTGAGGTCGCCCTCCTCGTCCACGACGTGCTTGAGCTGCATCTGGTCGAGCAGCTGGGTGACCAGGGCCTGGTCCGGGACGACGATCGGCGGAGGGCCGGCCGGCCGACCGCCCTGGCCGCCGGGCTGACCACCGGGCTGGCCGCCCTGGGGCACGCCGAACGACGGGATGGACGACGGGTCGATGCTCATGGGGGTCCTCTTCCTCAGTGCACGTGGTGGCCGGCAATGAGAGGCCGCCCTTTCCACCTCCCATCCTGCCTCATTCGGGGCTCCGCTCACAGGGGCGCCGGGGGGCGCGTCGATCTTCGTTCCGCGGCGGCGGAGGCCGTCGTCACGCACGGTGCCCGGGTGCCGTCGCCCTGCCGCGCGCCCGGCGTGCGCGTGAGCCAAGTCACGCGCCCGGAGCTCGGGTTCGCCTGCCGCGCGGGCCGGATGCGGTTAGCGTGCGACGGACCTCACCCGGGGACAAAACCAGTTTCCCCGGGCCGAGTTGATGCGGTTCGAACCGAAGGGGGGAGCGGGGATGGAGCGTACGGTGACCAGGGAGGGTGCCTCGCTCGGGACGCTGCTGCGGAACATCCGCCTGGACCGGGGGATGACGCAGGAGCAGTTGGGGGAGGCCTCGGGGCTGAGTGTGCGGTCGATCCGCGACCTGGAGCTGGGGGTGTCCTGCCCGCGGGTGTCCACGCTGCGGCTGCTCACCCAGACCTGGAACCTGCCGGAGGCCCAGGGGGCCGAGCTGCACCGGCTGGCGCGAACGTGGCGGAACAGCTCGCGGCGGCAGCAGCGGGACGCGGCGGAGTAGGACCCGTCCCACGGGAGCGGGCCGGGCCCCGGCTCGCGAAAGCGGTACGGCCACCCGTCGCACGAAAGCGGTACGGGCCGCTCCCCTCACACGGACGAGGGGAGCGGCCCGGCGGCCGGTGGCGGCTGCTACTTCTCCAGCGGGCCCCGGCTGCGGATGGTGAGCCGGTCGCCCTCCTCGTCCCGTTCGACCAGGACGGTGTCCCCGTCGTGCACCTGGCCGGACAGGATCGCCCGGGCCAGCTGGTCGCCGATCGCGGACTGCACCAGCCGGCGCAGCGGGCGGGCGCCGTACGCCGGGTCGTACCCGGTGAGCGCCAGCCAGTCGCGGGCGGCCACGGAGACGTCCAGGGTGAGCCGCCGCTCGCGCAGCCGCTCGCCGAGGCGGGCCACCTGCAGGTCGACGATCCGGCTGAGCTCGGTGGGGCCCAGCGGGTCGAAGACCACGATGTCGTCCAGCCGGTTGAGGAACTCCGGCTTGAACGCGGCCCGGACGGAGTCCAGCACCAGGGCCTTCTTCTTCTCCTCCGGGGTGGCCGGGTCCACCAGGAACTGGCTGCCCAGGTTGGAGGTGAGGATCAGGATCGCGTTGCGGAAGTCCACCGTGTGGCCCTGGCCGTCGGTGAGCCGGCCGTCGTCCAGCACCTGGAGCAGCACGTCGAAGACCTCGGGGTGGGCCTTCTCCACCTCGTCCAGCAGCACGACGCTGTACGGACGGCGGCGGACCGCCTCGGTGAGCTGGCCGCCCTCCTCGTAGCCGACGTACCCGGGCGGGGCGCCGACCAGGCGGGAGACGGAGTGCTTCTCGCCGTACTCGCTCATGTCGATGCGGACCATCGCCCGCTCGTCGTCGAAGAGGAAGTCGGCCAGGGCCTTGGCGAGTTCCGTCTTGCCGACGCCCGTGGGGCCGAGGAACAGGAAGGAGCCGGTCGGGCGGTCCGGGTCGGCGATGCCGGAGCGGGTGCGGCGCACCGCGTCCGACACGGCTTGCACGGCCTCCGTCTGGCCGATCAGGCGCTTGCCCAACTCCTCCTCCATGCGCAGGAGTTTGGCGCTCTCGCCCTCCAGCAGCCGGCCGGCCGGGATGCCCGTCCAGGAGGCGACCACATCGGCCACGTCGTCCGGGCCGACCTCCTCCTTGACCATCGGGGCGGAGGCGGACCCGGGCTCGTTGTCCGTAGTGGCGGCGCGCTCCTGGGCGTCGCCGAGTTCCTTCTCGGCGGCCGGGATCTCCGCGTACATCAGCTTGGACGCCCGCTCGAAGTCCCCGTCGCGCTGGGCCCGTTCGAGCGCGCCGTGCAGGTCGTCCAGCCGCTCCTTGAGCTCGCCGACCCGGTTGAGGCTCTTCTTCTCCTGCTCCCAGCGCGCCGTCAGCACGCTCAACTGCTCGTTCTTGTCGGCGAGATCGCGCCGCAGCCGGGCCAGCCGGTCGACCGAGGCCGGGTCCGACTCCTTCTCCAGGGCCAGCTCCTCCATCCGCAACCGGTCGACCGCGCGCTGGAGTTCGTCGATCTCGACCGGGGAGGAGTCGATCTCCATCCGCAGCCGGGAGGCCGCCTCGTCGACCAGGTCGATCGCCTTGTCCGGCAGGAAGCGGGCGGTGATGTAGCGGTTGGACAGGGTGGCCGCGGCGACCAGGGCGGCGTCCGAGATCTGCACCTTGTGGTGCGCCTCGTACCGGCCCTTGAGGCCGCGCAGGATGGCGATCGAGTCCTCCACGCTGGGCTCGCCGACCAGCACCTGCTGGAAGCGGCGCTCCAGGGCCGGGTCCTTCTCGATCCGCTCGCGGTACTCGTCCAGCGTGGTGGCGCCGACCATCCGCAGCTCGCCGCGGGCCAGCATCGGCTTGAGCATGTTGCCGGCGTCCATCGCCGAGTCGCCCCCGGCGCCCGCGCCGACCATGGTGTGCAGCTCGTCGATGAAGGTGACGACCTGGCCGTCGGAGGCCTTGATGTCGTTCAGGACGGCCTTCAGCCGCTCCTCGAACTCCCCGCGGAACTTGGCGCCCGCGACCATCGCGCTGAGGTCCAGCGCGACCAGCCGCTTGCCGCGCAGCGACTCCGGCACGTCACCGGCCACGATGCGCTGGGCCAGGCCCTCGATCACCGCCGTCTTGCCGACGCCGGGCTCGCCGATCAGCACCGGGTTGTTCTTCGTCCGGCGGGAGAGCACCTGGACCACCCGGCGGATCTCGTGGTCACGGCCGATCACCGGGTCGAGCTTGCCGTCCCGGGCGGCCTGGGTGAGGTCGGTGCCGTACTTCTCCAGGGCCTTGTAGGTGCCCTCCGGATCCGGCGAGGTGACCCGGCCGCTGCCCCGGACGTCCTTGAACGCCGCCAGCAGCGCCTTGGGCGTCGCGCCCTGCTGCACCAGCAGCTCGGCGACCGCGCCGCCCTCGGCGGCCAGGCCGACCATCAGGTGCTCGGTGGAGACGTACTGGTCTTCCAGGTCGTCCGCGCGCTTGCCCGCCTCGGTGAGCACGGCGAGGGTGTCCCGGGCGAGCTGCGGGGCGGCGACCGTCGAGCCCATCGCGCTGGGCAGCGCCGTCAGCTGGCGGCGCGCCTCGGCGTCGATCCGGGGGACGTCCGCCCCGACCGCCTCCAGCAGGGGCCGGGCGATGCCCTCGGGCTGCTCCAGCAGGGCGATCAGGATGTGCACCGGCTTGACGTCCGGGTTGCCGGCCGCGCCCGCCTGCCGGATCGCGGCGGACAGGGCGTCCTGCGTCTTGGTGGTGAACTTGCTCGCGTCCACTGCTGGGGGATCCTCCCTCGTCGTCCTTCACTGGTGCTACGTACAGCATGCACTAAGTTGAGTGTATTCCGCTCAAGTTTTCCTGGGGCGGCTCCGACGGCCGGACGTGCTCGGCGGTGGGCCCGCCGCGGGCGCTCCCAGCCTCAGTCCCTGCGCTTCGGCAACTGGCCGGAGTTCCGCCGGGTCAGCCCCAGCAGCTCCCGCGCCGGCCCGCCCGGCCGTTGCCCGGCCGGCCACACCGCGCGCAGCGGCCGCCGCAGGTCCAGCTCCTCCGCCAGCGGCACCTCGACCAGCCGCCGGGTGGCCAACTCCTCCACCACCGCCAGCTCGCTCAGGCAGACCGGCCCCGCCCCGGTCATCGCCGCCGCCTTCAGGGCGGTGGACGAAGCCAGCTCCAGCCGGGGCGGTACCGCGCCCCCGTGCGGCAGCAGCGCCATCTCCAGCACCTCCCGGGTGCCCGAGCCGGGCTCGCGCAGCACCAGCGGGGTGGCCGCCAGCTCCGTCCCGGTCAGCGGGGTACGACGACGCGCCCACCGGTGGCCGGGCGCCACCACGACCACCAGCCGGTCCGCCGCCACCACCGCGCCGGCCAGCCCGGGCGGGGTGGACGGGCCCTCGACGAAGCCCAGGTCGGCCTCCCCGGCCAGCACGTGCCCGGCGACCTCCGCCGAGTTCGCCGTCCGCAGCGTCACCGCCGTTCCCGGACTGGCCTCGGCGAGCGCCAGCAGCCAACCCGGCATCAGGTACTCGGCGACGGTCAGGCTGGCCACCACCCGCAGCTTGGCGTCACGTCGCTCGCGCAGCGCGTCGATCCCGGCGTCCAGCGCCTGCGCCGCCTCCACCACCTGCCGGGCCCACTCGACCACCAGCCGGCCGGCCTCGGTCGGCCGGCTGCCCCGGGGCGAGCGCTCCAGCAGCGGGACGCCGATCTGCCGCTCCATGCCCTTGATCCGGGCGCTGGCGGTCGGCTGGCTGACGCCCAGCTCGGCCGCGGCCCGGCCGACGCTGCCCAGCCGGGCCACCGCGAGCAGCAGTTCCAGGGCGCCCAGTTCGGGGACGTGCGGGGAGAGGGTCATAGGTTCAGGCTATGCCCTCATAGAACCCGCGGCGCTACCGGCCGCCGGGCCGCTCGGCGACGGTGGAACCATGTCCACCTTGGCCGATGTCCGCCCGCTCGTCCGCCCCGCCGGCTCCTCCCGGCGCTCCCGCTTCTCCCGGTTCACCGGCCTCACCCCGCTCTCCCGCCTCGACCTCGCCCAGCTCGGCCCCAACTGGTACGCCGCCGTGATGGGCACCGCGATCGTGGCCAACGGCGCCGCCGCCCTGCCGGTCCGGCTGCCCGGGCTGATCGGCTTCGGCGAGGTGATGTGGGCGCTCGGCGCGGCCGGGCTGCTGGTGCTGGCCGGAGCCCGGCTGGTGCACCTCACCCGGCACCGCGAGGCGGCCCGCGCCCAGCTGCTGGACAACCCGGCCACGGCGGTCTTCTACGGCTGCCCGCCGATGGCGCTGCTGGCGGTCGGGCTCGGCACCCTGCTGCTCGGCTCGCGGGTCATCGGCACCGGCCCGGCCGTCGCCCTGGACGCCGTGCTGTGGGGCGTCGGCACCCTGTACGCGCTGATCGTCGCGGCCGGCATCCCGTACCTGATGATCACCCGGCACCCGGTCTCCGCCCTGGAGGCCAACCCGACCTGGCTGCTGCCCGTGGTCGCCCCGCTGGTCGCCTCCGCCTGCGGCCCGGCGCTCGTCCCGCACCTGCCCGCCGGCCTGCCGCAGCAGGCCCTGCTGTACGGCTGCTGGGCGCTCTTCGGGATCGGCCTGCTGGCCACCCTGGTGCTGCTGCCGGTGGTGTTCACCGGGCTGTTCCACAGCAAGGTGCCCGCACCGGCGCTCACCCCCGCGCTGTTCCTGGTGCTCGGCCCGCTCGGCCAGTCCGTCACCGCGATCCACCAGCTCGCCGACGCGGCCCGCCCGGTGCTGCCCGCGCTGGCGCCCGTCATGCTGCCGCTGGTCGAGCTGTACGGCGTCGCGGTGACCGGCGTCGCGATGCTCTGGCTGGCCGTCGCGCTCACCGCCAACCTGCGCGCCCGGCGGGCCGGGATGCCGTTCGCGATGACCTGGTGGGCGTTCACCTTCCCGGTCGGCACCTGCGTCACCGGCGCCTCCGCGCTCGCCAGGCACACCGGCTTCGGCGGCTTCACCGGGCTGGCCGTCGGGCTCTACCTGCTGCTGGGCGCCGCCTGGCTACTGGCGGCGGGCGGCACCGCCGCCGGGCTGCTGCGGGGCCGGCTGCTGGCGCGCTGAGGTGCTGGCGCGCTGAGGTGCCGGGGGCGCTGAGGTGCCGGCGCGCTGAGCTGTGCCGACCCGTCATCCAGCGGACTCACCCCAGGTCAGGAGCACGGCCGCCGTTGCAGGAACGCGCAGCTGCAGGATGACGGTGCACAGCCAACTGGTGGCCCTCGCCCACACCCCCCGCTGGCCTCGGCCTTCACCGGAATCCGACCCGCCGTCCGCATCCCGGCGCCCCCGCCGGGATGCAGATAGCTGCAATTGCGCGAACCTGCACTCGGGCGGCACTTGTCCACCGGCCGTCACGCTGTGAGGGTGGAGGCACGCCAGGTCGTCCGGGCAACCGCAGCCCGATGGTCGCGACTTGCTCTTCAGAATTGACCACGGGTGCAACGTCCCGCACCTGTGGAACGGGGGGAAGAGCCCCGGCCGGGGTCCATGTGTGGTGATGGAGCCCGGAACCGGAGCCGGCGAGGCGTTGCTGCTCCGCCTCGACGGAAGCGCCTAGGCACTGGCGTGCTGATGGGGACCCCCAGGGCTCCGGTGTGCGACGGCACCCGGACCCGGGGGTCCACCGTCCGACCGGTACCGTGAGACGCCCGGCCACCGGTACCGCGGACCGTGCGTACGGGTGGGAGGACAGGGGAGCGTCCGGCAGGGAGAGTGCGACGTGACGGCGGAACCGGCGGTCACGCCGCACCAGCAGCCCGGGGGCGGGGAACCCGACGCGGCCGCCCGGCAGCTGTACCTGGCGATCATCGCCCAAGGCGGCCGCACACCGTTCACCGACATCGCCGACGACGACCGCGCCGCACTCCGACAACTCCTCGACATCGGCCTGGTCATGGCCAACCGGATGGACCGCTGCTACACCGCCGTCAGCCCCCGCTCCGTCAGCGACCGCCTCGGCGCCGAACTCCGCAGTGAGGCCACCCGGCTGCTGGTCCGGGCCGAGAACCTCCCCGGCGCCCTGGACGGCCTCACCCGCGCCTACGACGCGATGCCCCGCCCGGGCGGCTGCTCCGGCGGCACGGTCTACGTCGAAGGCCACGTCCACATCCGCCAGCGGATCTCCCAACTCGTCTCCGACTGCCGCTCCGAGGTGCTCACCGCCCAACCCGGCCAACGCCCCGCCGACACCCTCCAGGTCGCCCTCGCCCAGGACGTCCAGCTCCTCCAGCGCGGCTGCTCGCTGCGCACCATCTACCAGCCCGTCGCGCTCGCCGAGCCGCCCGCGATCGCCTACGCCGAGGAGGTCACCCGGCACGGCTCGCAGATCCGGATCCTCGACGAGCCCTTCCAGCGGCTGATCGTCTTCGACCGCAGCGTCGCAGTCATCTCCGCCAACGACGACAACAGCACCGCCGCGTTCATCAGCGACCCGGCCGCCCTCACCTTCCTGATCGGCGGCTTCGAACGCGACTGGGCCCGCGCCGACACCTCCGAAGCCGCCGCCGCCCTAGGCCAGGGCCCCGCCCGCACCATCCCCGACCGGGTCGGCCGGCTGCTCGCCCGCGGCCTCACCCAACGCGCCGTCGCCACCCGGCTGGGCCTCAGCGAACGCACCGTCGCCGGCCACATCGCCCGGCTCCGCGACCGCTACGGCGCCCAGACCCTCTTCCAGCTCGGCTGGCTGATGAGAGGCGCCCGTGATGACCGATGAGCCCGGCCCGGCCGAACGCGCCCGCTACCTCGCCGCCGTCCGCAGCGGCGGGCGACCGCGCCCCGAGGACCTCGCCCCCGCCGACCGCCCGGCCGTCGCCGCCCGCGGCCTCCTCACCACCACCACCGGCTACACCGCCGCCAACCCGCGCGTCCTCGTCGGCGGGGCGGCGGCCGGGGTGGGCGGCGCCGAGGTGCCGGTCGGCGGGGGTGGCGTGGCCGCTACATCGAAGCGGGTGGGGTGATGCACACCGTCTTCGAACCGTCGGCCTGCTCGGATCCCCGGACGGTCGAGTACGCGCTGCACTCGACCCGGGTCGGCGCCCCGATCCGGCTGCTGGAGGGGCCCTTCACCAAGACCCCGATCTTCGACCGCACCGTGGCCCTGATCCCGGCCGCTCCCGACCACACGGTTGCAGCGGTGGTCGAAGATCCCGCGATGATCGCCTACCTGGTCGGGGTGTTCGAGCAGCAGTGGCTGCAGGCCCAGGTCGTGGACCGGGAGTCACTGGCGGCAGGCTCCTCACCCGTAGCCCACGAACAGGTCGGCCGCCACTGCTGGCCCGGGGTCTCACGCAGCGGGCGATCGCCAGCCGGATGGGGCCGAGCGAAGGGACCGTGGCCGGTCACATCGCCCGGCTGCGTGAGGTGTACGACGCCGAGACCCTGTTCCTACTCGGCCGGCAGATGCGGGGAGCGCGGACGGGGGAGTCCGGTGGGTGAGCGCTGCTCAGCCGGTGGCGGCGCCGGTCGGCCAGTAGCCGGAGACGGCGGTCTGCTGTCGGGGGACGTTGAAGCGGTCGCCGGGGGCGGTCCAGAAACCCTCGCGGAGGGAGAGTGCCATGCCGGCCCAGTCCAGGGCGGTCTCCACGGTGTGGTGGAGGGCCTCCTGCGACCAGGTGTCGTCGAAGACCAGCGGCAGGACGGGGGCGACCTGCTCGATGGTGGCGATCAGCGGGTTGTGGGTGATGGCCTCGTCGACGAGCAGGACGATCGGCTTCCGCAGCGCCGACGCCCAACCGAGTTCGAGGCTCACCCCGGCCGAGAGCGGGGCTCCGACGTAGGCGAACACCAGGTCCGCGGACTGCAGAGCCCGGAAGTCGGACGGCACCCGGGGCTCGGGGGCATGGCCGGCGACGGTCCAGGCGTCGCTGTGGTGCGCGCTGTACACGGCGGCACCGCTGCGGAGCAGAGTGGTGCGGAGCGTCGTCAGCCGCGTCCGGCTGGCGAGCGTCACCACACTGTCCGCGGGGCCGGTCAGCCGCATCAGCGGCGCGGCCAGGAACACACGTGCACGCCGACCCTCAGGGGCCTGGCTGTCGTGGTGACGCAGGTAGGGCTCGGTCATGTCGACTCCGGGGGAAGGCCGACCAGGGGAGTGAGCGTCGGCGATGCGTTGGTTGTTGGCTGCTCTATGGGTGGTGGTGCTGCTGGTGAAACCGCTCGGTTTTTGACGGTACATTGGCAAGATGTGGTGTCCTGCCCGGACCATCGGGAGCGAACTGATCGTCCATCGCGGGGCGGCGTCGCGTCCAGGGTTGGCCTGTGTCATCTGTATGCCTGGCAGGGAGATGACGCACACTTCGCAGCCTTGGGCAGGTGACAGCCTCCCCCTCGTGCGGCACTATGTGTGTCGTTATCCTGCTAGATGCTTCTAGTGGCGAATCTCGAGAGAGTGGGGGCGTGACCGGCATGCGCCGTTTTGTCCGCAAGTTTGTGCTTCCGTTGGCCGCTGCGGCCGCTGTGCTTGGCGTGGTCTCTCTCGCGAATGCTGCTGACTCGCACGACACGATTGCCGTCAAGGCTGCGGTGACTGTCGCGGACGACATCTCCTGGCAGTGAACACGCCATGTGAGTGTCCAGGCGCACGCCAAGCCCCTTGAAGTACTTGCCATTTGCGCAAAGTGGGCGGATGGTCAGTCGGAAGGCCCCTGCGCTTTTCGGCCGAGAACGTATCCGAGCTGGAATAGCGAGTCCACTTTGTAGTCGTCTCGCATTTCGGCTATATGCCGCGCCAGTGTTCGCTCGCTGATTCCCAGGCGTCGCGCGATGACCCGGTGATTGGTGCCCTCGAGCATCTGGTCAATGATCGTTTGGCGCAGGCGGGAAACCACCTGCTGCGGCACCGTTCGGTCACCCTCGAACTCCAGTGCCCGACTCCAGCATCGCTCGAATACCTCTTCGGCGAGGTAATTGACGACTGCAGGGTCATATATGAACGCCGCGAGACTCATGTCATCGCCGATCGGAATGACAGCTACCCGCCGGTTCATCACTATGAGCCGCGTGTAGGGCTCATCAAGGGTTCGATACTGGCCGCCAGCCTTGGCGAGGGTAGCCACGTAGTCCCTGGTCGGCTGGTGGTAGCGAGTGCTGGCATGGTAGATCGTCCGCATCTGGGTGCCACTGCGGAGCGTTTCTAGATCTTGCTTGATCATCCCGGCGAGAAGGTCCGGCTGCCGGGGCCCGCCGGGTTGAAGCGCCAGGGCCTCCTCCAGTCCGGATTCCCTGAACTGCTCGAGCCGCTGGCGGATAAGAGCCTTTCCTTGCACATACTCGATCGACCCTCCGGACTGCTTCGGGGTGTGGAATTCCCGAGTGAGTTCCTGCAGTTCGGAGGGGAGAGATATGGCGCGTGACAGGAGCTCCAGTGCCTGACGCTGCCACGAATGGCTGAGGCTTGCCGAGAGCTGTGTAGGGTCTGTGGCTACGAAGATTGTCGGATCGTCGCTGTCGGGCACGAGAAGGCCAATCCTTACCAGCTCATCCCGTGCAGAATCATTCTGATCGGCATTTGAGTCCAATGGCAGTTGACCATCTCCCCGGATGACGGCCAGATATAGCGCTCTTGCTGCTGCCGAGAGGACGGTCAAGCCAGCGGAAAGCGGCTGCTCTCGTTCACTCATCCGCGACTCCTTGCCGTTACGGTGATATCTGGGCCCGGCCAGCGCTGACGCCGAATCGAGTGTCAGCATGCCAGATCCGGCGAGCCCTCTGGAGAGGGAATGCGACCGCACTCTCTCACCAACACCCCAGCCGCCGGCACCCCCCGAACAGGAGGGAACCGGCGGCTGGGGAGGTGAGCAGTCCCCCGGGTCAGCGCTTGGGGCGCCAGACGACGAGGGCGCTGGACTGTGGGGTGGGGGGCTGGTACGGGACGAGGTCGCGGCGGTAGGAGGCGTGGACGGCGGCCTCGCGCTGCTGGAGGGCGGTGGCGGCGCCTTCGAGGGAGTCGGCCAGTTCGGTGATGCGGGCCTGGAGGGCGGTGACCTGGTTCTCCAGCTCGATGATCCGCTTGATGCCCGCCAGGTTGATGCCCTCGTCCTGGGAGAGCCGCTGGACCTCGCGCAGTTGCTGGATGTCGCGGGCGGAGTAGCGGCGGCCGCGGCCGGCGGTGCGGTCGGGGCAGACCAGGCCGAGGCGGTCGTACTGGCGCAGGGTCTGCGGGTGCAGGCCGGAGAGTTCGGCGGCGACGGAGATGACGTACACCGGGGTGTCCTCGGTGAGCACGTACTGCGGCGGGGCCGCGGTGGTGCGCCGGGTGCGGCGGGGGCCGTTGCCGGGCAGGCCCTCGCCGAGCCCGGGGCCGATCGGGCCGCCGGCGTCCATCGGGCTGGTCGGGTTCATCGGGTTCGGGGACATCTGGTCGTCACGCTCCCTTCGCCGCCCGGAAGAGGGCGGCTCGCGGGTCGTCGGAGGCGGTGGCCTCGCGGTACTGCTCGAGGGCGTTCAGCGCGTCGCCGGTGACGTGCTGCGGCACCACGACCTCGACGGTGACGAGGAGGTCGCCGCGGGTGCCGTCCTTGCGGGTGGCGCCCTTGCCGCGGGCGCGCATGGTGAGGCCGTTGGCGCTGCCCGGGGGCAGCTTGAGCTTGACGGCGGGGCCGTTGAGCGTGGGCACCTCGATGGTGGCGCCGAGGGTCGCCTCGGGGAAGGTGACCGGGACGGTGACGGTGAGGTTGTCGCCCTTGCGCCCGAACACCGGGTGCGGGTCGACGTGCACGGTGACGTAGAGGTCGCCGGGCTGGCCGCCGCGTTCGCCCTGGGCGCCCTTGCCCTTGAGCCGGATCCGCTGGTCGGCCTGGACCCCGGCCGGGATGCGGACCTGCATGGTGCGGGCGGAGCTGGCCCGGCCGCTGCCGTGGCAGTCGGGGCACGGGTCGTCGACGATCATGCCCCGGCCGCGGCAGTCCTTGCAGGGCTCGGAGAGCGCGAAGGCGCCCTGGCCGCGGCTGACGGTGCCGGCGCCGACACAGGTGGGGCAGACCCGGGGCGTGGTGCCGGACTTGGCGCCGGTGCCGTTGCAGACGCGGCAGGGGGCCTGGCTGGTCATCCGCAGCGGGACGGTGGCGCCGTCCACCGCCTCCTCGAAGGAGAGCGTCACCTCGGTCTCGACGTCGGCGCCGCGCCGGGGCTGGGCCTGCCGGGTGCCGCCGCGGTTGAAGAGCCCGCCGAAGACGTCACCGAGTCCGCCGCCACCGCCGCCCTGGCTGCCGCTGAAGAGGTCGCCGAAGTCGAAGCTGTAGCTGCCGGTGCCGGGGCCGCCGGTGCGGAAGCCGCCGTTGGCGAAGAGGCTGCGGGCCTCGTCGTACTCCTTGCGGCGCTTTTCGTCGGAGAGGACGTCGTACGCCTCGGAGATGTCCTTGAAGCGCTCCTCGGCCTTGGCGTCGCCCTTGTTCGCGTCGGGGTGGAACTCGCGCGCCAGCTTGCGGTAGGTCTTCTTGATCTCGGTGGCGGTGGCGTCCTTGGGCACGCCGAGGACCTTGTAGTAGTCCTTCTCCACGTAGTCCTTGCCACTCATGCGTCCACCTCGCTGCGCTCGGCAGCCGCTGAGCGGGACACGCACCCCTTGATGGTTCGCTCGCTGCGCTCGCTCACGGCTTCCGCCACCTCCCGATGTCCATCGTCACTGCGCTGTCAACAGCCCCCGAAAGAAGAGCCGTTGACAGCGCGCTGCGGAGTCGGCCGCCGTACTGGCCGGCAGGCGACTCCGCAGCGCACTGGTTGTCAGCTGTCACAGGTTGTCAGCTGTCCGAGCCACCGTCGGACTTGTCCGCGTCGGCGGGCTTGGCCTCGGCGTCCGGGCCGGACGTCGTCTGGGTGCCCGGCTGGGGCTCGGCCACGGCCACCATCGCCGGGCGGATGATCCGCTCGCCGATGCGGTAGCCGGGCTGGAGGATCTGCACGCAGGTGTCCTCGGTGACGTCCGAGGAGTAGCTGTGCATCAGCGCCTCGTGCTGCGTCGGGTCGAAGGGCTCGCCCTCCTTGCCGAACTGCTGCAGGCCCAGCTTGGCGACGACCGTCTCCAGGGACTCGGCGACGGACTTGAAGCCGCCCGTCACCTCGCCGTGCTCGCGGGCGCGGCCGATGTCGTCCAGGACCGGGATCAGGGACTCCAGGATGTTGGAGACCGCGATCTCGCGGACGGTCAGCCGGTCGCGCTCGACCCGCTTGCGGTAGTTCTGGTACTCGGCCTGCAGGCGCTGCAGGTCCGCGGTGCGTTCGGCCAGCTCGCGCTTGGCCGTGGCGAGCTCCTCGGAGCCCTCGCCCGCAGCTGCCTCCTCGGCAGCCTTGCCGGTGCCATTCACCTGGGCGGCCTCCTCGGCGGCGGAGTCGTCGCCGGGCTTGCCGCCCTGCGGCTTGTCCGTCATGCCGACGCACCGCCCTTGGGCTTCTCGTCGTCCACGATCTCGGCGTCGACGACGTCGTCCTCCTTGGCGTGGCCGGCCTCACCGGCACCGGCCGCGCCGGCCGCACCGGCGGCGTCGGCGTTGGCGTAGAGCGCCTGGCCGAGCTTCTGGGCGGTGGTGGAGACCTTCTCCGAGGCCTCGCGGATCTTCGCGATGTCCTCGCCCTTCAGGGCGTCCTTGAGCTCGCCGATGGCGGTCTCGACCTCGGTCTTGACGTCGGCCGGGAGCTTGTCGGCGTTGTCGGCGATGAACTTCTCGGTCGAGTAGACGAGCTGCTCGGCGGAGTTGCGGGTCTCGACGGCCTCGCGGCGCTTGTGGTCGTCCTCGGCGTACTGCTCGGCCTCGCGGCGCATGCGGTCGACCTCGTCCTTCGGCAGCGAGGAGCCGCCGGTGACGGTCATCTTCTGCTCCTTGCCGGTGCCGAGGTCCTTGGCGGCGACGTGCATGATGCCGTTGGCGTCGATGTCGAAGGTGACCTCGATCTGCGGCAGGCCGCGCGGCGCCGGCGGCAGGCCGGTCAGCTCGAACATCCCGAGCTTCTTGTTGTACGCGGCGATCTCGCGCTCGCCCTGGTACACCTGGATCTGGACGGACGGCTGGTTGTCCTCGGCCGTCGTGAAGATCTCGGAGCGCTTGGTCGGGATCGTGGTGTTGCGCTCGATCAGCTTGGTCATGATGCCGCCCTTGGTCTCGATGCCGAGGGACAGCGGGGTGACGTCGAGCAGCAGGACGTCCTTGACCTCGCCCTTGAGGACACCGGCCTGGAGCGAGGCGCCGATGGCGACGACCTCGTCCGGGTTGACGCCCTTGTTGGCGTCCTTGCCGCCGGTCAGCTCCTTGACGAGCTCGGCGACGGCCGGCATGCGGGTCGAGCCGCCGACCAGGACGACGTGGTCGATCTCGGAGAGCGAGATGCCGGCGTCCTTGATCACGTTGTGGAACGGGACCTTGCAGCGCTCGAGCAGGTCGGCCGTCAGCTGCTGGAACTGGGCGCGGGTGAGCTTCTCGTCCAGGTGCAGCGGGCCCTCGGCGGAGGCCGTGATGTACGGCAGGTTGATCGAGGTCTCGGAGGACGAGGACAGCTCGATCTTGGCCTTCTCGGCGGCCTCGCGCAGACGCTGCAGGGCCATCTTGTCCTTGGACAGGTCGACGCCGTGGCCGGCCTGGAAGACCTTGACCAGGTGGTCGACGACGCGCTGGTCCCAGTCGTCGCCACCGAGGTGGTTGTCACCGTTGGTGGCCTTCACCTCGACGACCCCGTCGCCGATCTCCAGCAGGGAGACGTCGAAGGTGCCGCCGCCGAGGTCGAAGACCAGGATGGTCTGGTCGTCCTTGTCCAGGCCGTACGCGAGGGCGGCCGCGGTCGGCTCGTTGACGATGCGCAGGACGTTCAGGCCCGCGATCTCGCCGGCCTCCTTGGTGGCCTGGCGCTCCGAGTCGTTGAAGTACGCCGGGACGGTGATGACGGCGTCGGTGACGGTCTCGCCCAGGTACGCCTCGGCGTCGCGCTTCAGCTTCTGCAGCACGAAGGCCGAGATCTGCTGCGGCGTGAAGTCCTTGCCGTCGATGTTGATCTTCCACCCGGTGCCCATGTGGCGCTTGACCGAGCGGATGGTGCGGTCGACGTTGGTGACCGCCTGGCGCTTGGCCACCTCGCCGACCAGGACCTCGCCGTTCTTGGCGAAAGCGACGACGGACGGCGTGGTCCGCGCGCCCTCGGCGTTCGTGATGACGGTGGGCTCGCCACCCTCCAGAACGCTGACGACCGAGTTCGTCGTGCCGAGGTCGATGCCGACCGCGCGTGCCATCGTAGATACCTCCACGGAAGAGTTGAGCTTTACAGGCTCAAGGATGCACGAGGGGCACGAACGAGTCAACAGCCATGAGTCCTGTCGACTCAACTTTGCTGCGGCTGCTCACCTACTGTTCGCCTTCTGGTCGTCTTCCTTGCCTCCCTCGTCCTCTTCGTTCCGTTTTTGACCCGAATGAGCGAGTGTGGTCTCACGTGACTGCCGCCATACCTTGAGCAGCTTCTGAATCGGTGCTAGTGGGCGATAGTGTCCGCCCGGTGGGTGGTTAAGTTACCCACGAGTACACTTGACCGACCTCTATCCTCACCGCCGCTGGAGTACGGAGAAGCCGGATGCAGCTAGCAGCGATCCTCATCTCACTGACGACGACCGTGGTCGGCGTGGCGCTGTTCGCTCGTGCCATCGCACAGATCTACCGGTTCATCCGGCTCGGCCAGTCCGTCCCGAAGGGCGCACGGATCAACGACCCGGTCGCCCGCACCGTGACCCTGATCCGGGAGTTCCTCGGCCACACCCGGATGAACAAGTGGGGCGTCGTCGGCATCGCCCACTGGTGCGTGGCCGTCGGCTTCTACGCGCTGATCCTCACCCTGGTCGGCGCGTTCGGGCAGCTCTTCGATCCGGACTACGAGGTCCCGCTCATCGGTGACTGGACGCCGTACCTGGTGTTCCAGGAGCTGCTCGGCCTGGTGACCTTCCTCGGCATCGCGGTGCTGATCGTGATCCGGCAGCTGAGCCTGCCGAACAAGTCGGGCCGCAAGTCCCGCTTCGCGGGCTCCAACATGGGCTTCGCGTACTTCATCGAAGCGGTCATCTTCATCATCGGCGCGGCCATCCTGACCCTGCGCGGCCTGGAGGGCGCCCAGCTGGGCGCCGACCACTACTCGGCCGCGTACGTGGTCTCGTACCCGCTGGTGAAGCTGTTCTCCGGGCTGAGCGTCGGCACCCTGCACAACCTGCTCTGGGTGGTCGCGACGATCAAGATCTCGGTCTCCTTCATCTGGATGATCACGGTCTCGCTGAACACCGACATGGGTGTGGCCTGGCACCGCTTCCTTGGCTTCCCGAACATCTGGTTCAAGCGCAACGCCGACGGCGCCGTGGCGCTCGGCGCGCTGCAGCCGATGACCTCCGGCGGTGCGCCGATCGACTTCGAGGACCCGGCCGACGACGCCGTCTTCGGCGTCTCCCAGGTCGAGCACTTCTCCTGGAAGGGCATCCTCGACTTCTCCACCTGCACCGAGTGCGGCCGCTGCCAGTCGCAGTGCCCGGCCTGGAACACCGGCAAGCCGCTCTCGCCCAAGCTGCTGATCATGAGCCTGCGGGACCACGCCTTCGGCAAGGCGCCCTACCTGCTGGCCGGCGGCGGCAAGGACATGGAGGGCACCGAGAAGGCCACCGCCGAGCAGCTCGTGGACGTCCCGGCGGCCGCGCTGGCCGAGGCCGAGCGCCCGCTGATCGGCACCGCCGAGGAGAACGGCGTCATCGACCCGGACGTGCTGTGGTCCTGCACCACCTGCGGCGCCTGCGTCGAGCAGTGCCCGGTGGACATCGAGCACGTCGACCACATCGTCGACATGCGCCGCTACCAGGTGATGATCGAGAGCAACTTCCCGACCGAGGCCGGGACGATGCTCAAGAACCTGGAGAACAAGGGCAACCCGTGGGGCATGGCCACCAAGGCACGCCTGGACTGGGTCAAGGAGCTCAAGAAGGAGACCGGCATCGAGGTGCCGGTGATCGGCGAGGACATCGACCCCGCCGAGGTCGAGTACCTCTACTGGGTCGGCTGCGCCGGTGCCCTGGAGGACCGCGCCAAGAAGACCACCAAGGCCTTCGCCGAGCTGCTGCACACCGCGGGCGTCAAGTTCGCCATCCTCGGCAAGGAGGAGACCTGCACCGGTGACTCCCCGCGCCGCCTGGGCAACGAGTTCCTCTTCCAGATGCTCGGTGCGCAGAACGTCGAGACCCTGAACGCCGCGCTCGAGGACGCCCCGACCAAGCGGATCGTGGCCACCTGCCCGCACTGCTTCAACACCATCGCCAACGAGTACCCGCAGCTCGGCGGTCACTTCGAGGTGATCCACCACACCCAGCTGCTGCAGCACCTGATCGACGAGGGCAAGCTCGTCCCGGTCAACCCGGTCGAGGGCCTGATCACCTACCACGACCCCTGCTACCTGGGCCGCCACAACAAGGTCTACAGCCCGCCGCGCGAGATCATGGACAAGGTCCCCGGTCTGCGCCAGCAGGAGATGCACCGCCACAAGGAGCGCGGCTTCTGCTGCGGCGCCGGCGGCGCCCGGATGTGGATGGAGGAGCGCATCGGCAAGCGGATCAACACCGAGCGGGTGGACGAGGCGCTGTCGCTCGACCCGGACATCGTCTCCACCGCCTGCCCGTTCTGCCTGGTGATGCTCTCCGACTCGGTCAACGGCAAGAAGAACGAGGGCGCGGCCAAGGAGCACCTGAAGGTGGTCGACGTGGCCCAGCTGCTGCTCGACTCGGTGAAGGCGACCCCGCCGGCCGAGGCCGAGGAGGAGCCCGCGACGGTGGACGCCTGACGGCGACCGCCGTGACCGTGGACGCCTGACGGCGACCGCTGTTCGACAGTTCTGCTACAACAGCCCGGCCCGGTGGACGCCGCCAACGCGCCCGCCGGGCCGGGCTTTTCGGTGCCCCGGGCGACGGCCGGCGGTACGGCGGGCGGACGGCGAGTGACGTCAATCGCACGGCCGCCGGACGGGCATCCGTTCGGAAGGAAATACAGTAGGCGCCGGACCGGCCGCGAGCCGGTCGACCCGTTCCGGACGGGTTCAGACCACCGACGGAGGTATCGGCCCGCCGGGCCGGGCCGCACAGAGCACAAGGGGAACAGCGCAGACCATGACCGAGGCGATCATGCTCGTCGGTGGTAAGGGCACGCGACTGCGTCCGCTGACCACCCACACCCCCAAGCCGATGCTGCCGGTGGCCGGCGTCCCGTTCATCGCGCACCAGCTGGCCCGCGCGGCCGCCGCCGGGGTCACCCGGGTGGTGCTGGCCACCTCCTACCTGGCCGAGGTGTTCGAGGACCACTTCCAGGACGGCACCCCGTACGGCATCGAGCTGGTCTACCTGACCGAGCGCGAGCCGCTGGGCACCGGCGGGGCCATCCGCAACGCCGCGTCCGGGCTGACCTGCGGCCCGGACGAGCCGGTCCTGGTCTTCAACGGCGACATCCTCTCCGGCCTCGACATCGCCGCCCTGCGCGACGGCCACGTGGCCGCCGGGGCCGACGTCACCCTGCACCTCACCCGGGTGGAGGACCCGCGCGCCTTCGGGCTCGTCCCGACCGACGAGAACGGGCGGGTGCTGGAGTTCCTGGAGAAGCCGGAGACCCCGGAGCAGATCGTCACCGACCAGATCAACGCCGGCTGCTACGTCTTCACCCGGTCCGTCATCGACCGCATCCCGGCCGGCCGGGAGGTGTCCGTCGAGCGCGAGACCTTCCCCGAGCTGCTGGCCACCGGCGCCCTGCTGCGCGGCGTCGTCGACACCTCGTACTGGCTGGACCTCGGCACCCCGGCCGCGTTCGTCCGCGGCTCGGCCGACCTGGTGCTCGGCAAGGTCGACTCCCCGGCCGTCCCCGGCCCGACCGGCGACGCCCTGCTGCTGCCCGGCGCCACCGTCCACCCCGGCGCGGTGCTCAGCGGCGGCACCGTGGTCTCCGCGGACGCGGTGGTCGAGGCCGGCGCGATCGTCGAGGGCAGCGTGATCCTGCCGGGCGCGGTGATCGGCCCGGACACCCTGGTCAAGGACTCGATCGTGGGCGCCTACGCCACCGTCGGCGACCGCTCGGCGCTGGACGGCGCGGTGATCGGCGACGGAGCGATCGTGGAGTCCGACAACGAGCTGCCGAACGGCATCCGGATCGCCTGCGGCACCCTGCTGCCGGTCGGCGCCGTGCGCACCACGGCCGGCCCGGGCGGCTGCCCGGCCGGCACCACCGCAGCCGCCGCGGTGCACGGGCCGTCGGTCACCGCCCAGCGGTAGCGCTCGCCGGGGCGGCTCCTGCGCGGGCCCCGGGGACGGCTTTCGGACCCGTTCGTCTCAGCCTCGCTGCAAACCGGCCCCGGCTCCGTCCGGGCCCGACGCGCACTGGGCCGGACGGGTACCTTCGGAGCGTGGTTGGTAATCGATACGACAGCGGTCAGGGTGCCGACCGTCCGCACGGCGGATGGCCGGCCCCTCCGCCGCCGCAGGCGGGGGCGCCCGGCGGGTACGGGCGGACGGACGGGCCGGAGTACTTCACGGCCGCGCACCCGACGGCGGCCGCCGGTCCGGGCGGGTACGGCGGTTCGGCCGGGCACGGTGGGTCCGGCGGTCCGGCCGGTCCGCGCGGTTCGGCCGAGGGCCCGGGGGGCACGGTCGGCGCCGGCTACGACCCGTACGCGGCCGACCGGCCCGGCAACACCCGGGCCTTCCCGCTCGGCGACCCGTACGAGCAGCAGCCGTACGGCCAGGACCACGGCCACTACGGCCGACCGCCGGCCCAGGGACACTACGAGGACGGCGGCTACGGGCAGCAGCCGCCGTACGGTGGCCAGGACCAGCAGCCCCCACCGCCGTACGGCCAGGACAACGTCACCGTCTACCGCGCCGGCGGCCAGTCCGCCCCGCACGTCAGCGGGCCCCGGCCGCAGTGGCGCGAGCTGTTCGTCGGCATCTTCCGCAGCCCGACCGAGACCTTCGACCGCACCCGCGACCACCAGGTCTGGCTGCCCGCCCTCACCGTCTCGCTGCTGTACGGCGTGCTCGCGGTGCTCGGCATCGGGCTGACCCACGACGACATCGTCGACTCGACCTTCTCGGTCGCGCTGACCGGCCTGTGCGCCGCGGCCGTCTGCTTCACCGTGGTCGGGGCGGTCTTCGGTGCCGTCACCTACGCGCTGGCCCGCCAGCTCGGCGGCGCCGGCCCGTGGAAGTCGACGATCGGCCTGGCCGCGCTGATCGGCTGGCTGACCGACGCGCCCCGGCTGCTGATCGACCTGGTGCTGCCCTCCGGCAGCGCGGTGGTCCAGGCCGTCGGCTGGGCCACCTGGATGCTCTGCGCGTACCTGCTGACCGGCATGGTCCGGCGGGTGCACGACCTGCCCTGGGGCAAGGCGGCGGCCGCCGCGGCCGTGCAGCTGGTCGCGCTGCTGGTGCTGATCAAGCTGCCGACACTGGGCTGAGGGGCGACGGGCACAATGGTGGGCGGGTCCGGCCGGTAGGCGACGGGGCCCGCCCACCCCCGTCCAGCCCCAGCCACCGGAGCGCGCCATGACCCTCCCCACCACCCACGTCAGCTTCCCGGCCGGGGCGGTGACCGGCGAGTCCCCGGTGCTGGCGGTGCACCCGCTGGCGGACGGCCGCTACGCGGTGGTGACCGAGTCCACCCCGTTCCACCCGCTCGACCACACCTGGCCCGACCAGCCCGCCGACCACGGCACCCTCACCGTCGACGGCACCGAGCTGGCCGTGGTGGACTGCCTCACCGGCGCGGTCGGCCCGGAGGGCGGCGCCCCGCTGGTCGGCGCCGAGATCCCGGTCAAGCGCGGCGACGAGGAGTGGTCCTGGCTGGTCCTGCACGTCCTCGACACCGACCCCGGCGACCTCACCGGCCGGACCGCCACCCTCGCCGTCGACGCCGAGCGCCGGGCCGCCCTGAGCGCCTCGCACAGCGGCTGCCACCTGCTCGCCCTCGCCCTCAACGCCGCGCTCGCCCCGCGCTGGCGCAAGGACCCGGGCCGTTCGGACGCCTTCGGCAACCCCGACTTCGACAGCCTCGCCATGGCGAGCTCGGTGATGGACACCCAGGCCAGCACGGACACCTACCGGCTCGGCAAGTCGCTGAAGAAGAAGGGCTTCACCGTCGACGCCACCGAGGAGTTCCCCGCCCTCGCCGACGCCCTGCCCGCCCTCACCGAGGCCGTCAACGCCCGGCTCGCCGCCTGGGTCGCGGCCGACGCCCCGGTCCGGATCGACGTCCCCGGCCCCGAGCTCACCGCCCGCCGCCAGTGGCACTGCGAGCTGCCCGAGGGCGGCGCGCAGATCTTCTGCGGCGGCACCCACCTGCACCACCTCGGCGAGCTCGCCGAGCTGACCACCGAGCTGCGGCTGTCCGAGGACGGCGCCGAGCTGGTCGCGGTCACCAGCCCGAAGCGGGCCTGACGCCGGAGGAAACGCCGCGGGCGGCCACCCCCTCGCCTGAGGGGATGGCCGCCCGCCGTGCGTGCACTCCGTCTTGGTGCGGTCAGGGTCTTGGTGCGGTCAGGATCCTGGTGCGGTCAGACCTGGCTGCGGTGGAAGTTCAGGTACGAGCGGGACGGCGTCGGCCCGCGCTGGCCCTGGTAACGCGAGCCGTAGCGCTCGGAACCGTACGGGTGCTCCGACGGCGAGGAGAGCCGGAACAGGCACAGCTGCCCGATCTTCATCCCCGGGTAGAGCTTGATCGGCAGCGTCGCGACGTTCGACAGCTCCAGCGTCACGTGCCCGCTGAAGCCGGGGTCGATGAAGCCCGCCGTGGAGTGGGTGAGCAGGCCCAGCCGGCCCAGGCTCGACTTGCCCTCCAGCCGGGAGGCCACGTCCTCGGGCAGCGTGATGACCTCGTACGTCGAGGCCAGCACGAACTCGCCCGGGTGCAGGATGAACGCCTCGTCGCCGTCCGGCTCGACCAGCCGGGTCAGGTCCGGCTGCTCCTCGGAGGGGTCGATGTGCGGGTACTTGTGGTTCTCGAACACGCGGAAGAAGCGGTCGAGGCGCACGTCGATGCTCGACGGCTGGATCATCGCCGGGTCGAACGGGTCGATGACGACCCGGCCCAGGTCGATTTCGGTCCGGATGTCCTTGTCAGAGAGCAGCACGCTTCGAGGTTACGTGCACGACGGGGCCCCGGACGAATCCGTCCGGGGCCCCGGTGTCCTTCCGCCGGCCGTCAGGCCAGGAACTCAGCGGCCTCCAACCGCATCGCCCGCGCCAGTTGGGCCGTGGACAGCTCCCGCACATCGGCCAGCACCGAACTCCGGAGCCGTCCGCACTGCGGACAGCGGATCAACCGCCCGGGCCCGAGCCGGCCCGGACCGAGGTTCTGCATCGGGAACGTGGTGGTGCTGAACAGGTGCCCCTCGGCACAACGAACGACGGCGCGCTGCTCCATCGATCCCCTTCCCATCCCTAACCCAGTACTCACCCGTACTCATCGCCCCGGCGGCCAGGCCTCGGGACAGCGTCACATTAGGGGATGTTCCGGACATTCCACACCGTGGCTCGCCGCCCCGACCCCACACCCACCGGAGCACTCACACGCGGCCCAAACAGTACGCCCCCCGCCCACCCCCACCCGGCTCCGCCACGGCCCCGAACCAGCCGTGCAACCACAGCGGCGGATGGGGTACAGTGGCACTGGATCGAGCGGTCTCTGACGGCTCATCAGGCGGGCGTAGTTTAATGGTAGAACATGAGCTTCCCAAGCTTAGAGCGCGAGTTCGATTCTCGTCGCCCGCTCCACTACCGAAGGCCGTAGGTCATATGACCTACGGCTTTCTTGTTTGTCCGGAACAATTCGATCCCGCCGTGCAGATTCGTGCCAGAAGGCCGCCGGGGCCGCGGAAATCGGGCGTTCTCGGCGGTTGTTCTCGGGTGTCACCAGGTGATGGCACCGTCCATCGACTGCTGCCAGTAGGTGACCTTGAGGGAGTCGTCTACGTAGGCGCCCTTCGCGGGCAGCGGCGGGTGGGCCCTGCGCCGACGCTCTCGTTGCCGGACGGACCCAGGAAGTAGCGGACACGGTCGTCCTGGAGGCGCTGCACGTGCGGATCATCATCGAGGGCGCGCCGCTCGCCTGGACCGCCTACTCCATGGGCGTCGGCTGCGGCGGCGGTTCGACACCAAGTCCTTCGACATCGACTTCGACCGGGGCAGTCCGGTGATCACCGTCAATGGCGGGTGGCGCGACTTCCCGTACAAGGTCGGCAAGTCCGATCCGGAGGTCTTCTACGTCACTGTGCACACCAAGGCGCACGAAGTCCGCCGGGACCTCATGCCGGACTGGTCCAGCGGCAGCCGCCGCGACACCGTGCACATCGACAACAACGGCACCCCGTTCCGCACCGGCGCCGAGGTCGGCCGCCCCGGCTACTGCTACCCGCTGGGCGGCGGCGAGTGGATCAAACGAGAAAGCGGGTAGGACACGGGCAGGCTCCCTCGACCGGTGAGGCGGCACCCGCCTGCTGCGCCTGCTGGTCGATTGGTGGGGAAGGGGCGCCTGCCAGCGGCGGGCGAAGGACGGAACTGTCCGTGCCCGGCCACCGTCCAAACAGTGACGGAATGCCTGCCCGGGTTGAATGCCGGGAGGAGTACGGAGGGGGCCTGTGCAGTCAGGTGGTGCCGAACTGAACCTCGGACGCTCGGACGGCTTCCGCGGTGGCGCGCCGGTCGCGCCGGACTGGTGGCCGGTGCTGGCGCCGGATGTGACGGTCGATCAGCTCGATGCCGCGGAGCACTGCGAGATGCTGCTCCGGGACACCATGGCGGCCGTTCGGCCGGCGACGGTGTGGCAGGAGACGGTGCCGCGGGCGGGGGTTCGGCTCTCCGCGCCGGGGCGGCGGGGGCCGGAGGTGCTCTGGTACGTCACCCGGGGGCGGGACCTGCTCACCGTGGTATCGCCGGGCCGACGGCCGGAGTTGGCGCGGATGGTGGAGCGCCAGTGGCGGTGGCGCGGGTGGACGATCACCTCGCTGAACGCCGGGCGGGACCGGCCCGGGGTCGCCGCGACCAGCCGTTGTGGCTCCCAACTGGTGCTGTGCTTCGGTGAGTTCGGTGAGGTGCGGCTGACCGCGAGTCTGCTCGGGGTGGCCGGCTCGGATCGGGTGCCGGCGCTGCCGGGAGCCGGCGAGCCGGACCCGGCGCCGCTGCCCTGGGTGCACTGCTCGTACTGGAGCGCGCCGGTGTGATGGGGCGGGACACCGGGGGAGGCGTGGAGCGGGTCCGCCCGCCGTACAGTCCCGGGCCGCCGCGGCGGTGGTCTTCGACACCCTGCTGCACTTCCCGCGGATCGCCCTGCGCACCGC